>JAITWV010000045.1 GCA_031285105.1 Streptococcaceae bacterium
CAAACTGAAAAAAATTAAAATCAAGTCACTTTTAATATTTTTTAAAGATTTTTCCGATCTCATTATGTCTCTTGTTTTAAATAAGACAACTATCTGCAAAATTAAGCTTATTGCAATAAGAGAGATAAATAAATTAACCATTCTTCCATTTGCCAACTCATAAAACTTCAACAAAAAATCATACATGCTTTCCCTCCATCTCTTTGAACACTAAATTGAGAGAGTGGCCTTATAATTAGTCCTCTACTTACTACAATGTATTAATTGCGGTTTTTTTAAAATTAGTAAAAGTCAATTATAGTATTTATCTTCTTCGATTAATAAACCTGATGGCAATAAAATTTTCCGTATATATTTATTTTCTAAAGACAAGCTATTTTGAGTAGTATAAGAATTTTTATTTGATTTGTATTGTTCTTCACTAAAATCATATCCTTGCTTATTTCGTTCTTTCCTAATTCTTTCTCTAATACGAGGAAGGTAACCATTGCGATCAGAAAAATCACCTTGAAGATATTTAAATATAAACTCCATTTGTTTTTTTGAAAGGATTTTATCAGCATTTTGGTTAAACCACTGATTCAAATCACTAGAAAAATTGTGTTGATCATTTTTTATTAGCTGATTTTTTTGTGTTATCAGCTCAATTAAATGAGCTTCTTCTTCATTATTTTGTTGAGGTTGGTTTAAGCTAACAATAATAGGTTTGATTATTACGGTATTTTTTGAAGAGCTTTTAAAAGTACGTTTGATATTTGGATCAATATATTTCAAACTATTATGTATGGATACATTCACTATTTTCCATAGCTTATTATTCTGATCTTTATCTCCCTCAACAATAGACTCCCATCCTTTATTTGTTCCTATTATTCTGAAGCGGTAAATAGCTTTAATTGCACTTTCAATCGCAATTCCCATCACATCTGAATGGGTTAATCCTAAATGTTTATTCAATTGATAAGCCTTATCTACCATTTTCTGGGTGGCTCCTCTAAATACAATTCGTCCATCACCTTCCTTTGTTAAAAGATTATTCTCAATCCAGATGCCCTTTAAATCTTGAATGCTTAAAGTCATAAAGTCCCCTTCTTTTCGTGGCAGTTTTCGTTTCTTAAAAGAAACTTGACTACCAAAAATTAGACTGTGCTAATTTTCACAGCCGTCGAAAAAAATTTCCAACATTTCATGTTCTGTTACAAGCAGAATAATTTCTAAAAATTTAAGTTCATTTATGCTGAATTCTGCTTTTCCTATACACTTATTCTCCCATTCAGCTTGTACCCAATCAATACCATAACATTCTATAAGCATTTTAAACTTAGCAATATCTTCAAATCTTTCCAAAATTTTTTCTACTAATTTTTGAACGTTCACTCATTTTTTCCCCTTCGCTTGAAATTTTTAAGTTAAATTAAACAAATGTAAGCGCATCAATTTTTGACGTAATTAAATTTTATATCTTTGTCATGTATTTGTCAAGAGTTTTGTTTCTTTTTGAGAAACTTTTTTTGTCGATTTCTTTTAGTTGCTGTAAGGAAACTTTCGCGTTATAATAAATACATCTAAAATTTAGCAATGAAAGGCTCGTGAATCTCAATGAATGTAATAAAACAAAGGCGCTTGGAACTAGGCCTAACCTTGGAACAAGTAGGTGAAGTCGTTGGTGTCCGTAAATCAACGGTTCAAAAATGGGAAAGTGGTATGATTGAAAATATGAAACGTGATAAAATTGCACTACTTTCAAAGGCTTTAGAAATTAGTCCTTTAATTATCATGCAAGAAGCGTTTTTACCGGAATTAGATTACAATCAGTTTGAATCTATTCAAAAGATGATGTTACAGATGGATAAATCAATCCAAAGAGAAGTATATCGATATGTTGAGAAAAAACTACATGAACAAAATCAGAAATTAAAAAAGTCTGAATTTAATAATGATTATTTTACTTCTCAGGAACAAGTAGCTATTTCTTATCACATCTTAAATATCCCAAGCAAGATTGTGGTAAATATTGATGGAACTCTTTTAGCTGGCGAGTTATGTATGAATCAAGAAAAAAAACATATCCAAACTGCAATGGTTGAATATGTTCCGCCAATATTTGATTTTGCATTCGAAGTACGAGGAAACAGTATGTTTCCTACTTTTCATGATAACGAAATAGTTTTTGTAAAGAAAACTTCTGATATTTATAATGGAATGATAGCAGCTATTGAGATTAACGGTAAAACTTTTTTGAAAAAGTTATATATTAAAGCAAATAAAATACGCCTTGTTTCGTTTAACCCTCAAATAGATGAAATTGGAAACAGAAAGTTTCCAGATTTTTTTATCGAGGAATCTGATAATTTTCGTGTAATCGGAAAAGTATTAACTTAATCATCCGAAGTCCTTTTTAAAGTGATGTGAAAAGAGATTTGGTTCCTAAAATCATTATCTCATTATTGAATTACGTTAGTTATTATTGTTTAAATTTTTCCGATAGTATCATTTTAGAAAATTTTTTCACTCAAAGGCGGTTCCGATTCTTTGAGTGAAAACTTGGTGGTGAAAGTTTCTTACAGACTTAGCAGTAGAAACTGTCCGCAAGAGACAAAGTTGTATAACATGAATATTTAATGTCCCTTACAAAACTAAGTGTACCATGAGCATAAGGGGTTTTAGCCGCCAAACGGCTAAAAAGACTGGTAGTACCAGCTTTGGAGAGACGTCTCAAAAGCGCCCAAAACTATACAAAAGAAAGCTGTTTTTAGGCCGCCTGATATACGAGTGATATACAAATGAACATTTTAAAAGGCCGGCAAAATATCTTGCCAACCTTTGATTTTGGAAAAAGCAAGTCGAGTGGTTTTGATTTTCGTATCACTTTATTGCGGCAAGTTGAAATCATTTTGGAGATAGCGAAGGAATTTTTTGAATCCGGAATTCACTTAGGATGGTGATTTGTTTCTGGCATTTGGAATCGAAGTGACACCATCGCCCGCACAGAAATTTGAATTAGACAGACGGCCGTCTGATGGAATTTTCAAAAAAATCTGAAATCAAAATGCGCGGGTTATCTTCCACACAAGCTCCCCGAAAAAGTTATCTTTAACAAATTTGCGACTTATGTTCCAAGATTATTCCTTCTGCATTCCGAATCACAAACCAAAAAGGAACGAAAATTTTCGTTCCTACTGCATTCCACTTTCGACTTTTTCTTCACTCCCCTCATCCCGAAAATTTGAGATTTTAAAATCACGAAGAGAGTGTTGGCATCTCCAATCATTCCTAAAATCAAAAACTAGGCGGCCGAGAAAAAAGGGAAGAAAAAATAGAGAACAACGAGCATAAGGAAAATCTCATGCGTGCTATTGCCGCTGACGCGGCCCATTGCCTTCTAGGCATTGAGATAGCGCGCTTTGTCGGCTGTGCCGACAAGAGATTTACTGCATGCGCAGCATATTTTTTTCAGTCTTCATTGACGGCAAAATGCCGACAAATTACTGGGAAATTGCTGTCAAATTGCCGGCAATTTGACTCTAAAGTGAGTAGGATTGGAGAGCGAGATACAGAAAAAAGACTCATCCAAAATGAGACTTCGGAATATCAGGAGAGTAGTTTTCTGCTCTTCAATGAATGAATAAAGGGGAGATATGCTATAATAAGAGTAAGCAAAAAAGAGCCAACGTCCCCCCATAGGCGGATGCTTCTGATTATTTGCTACCTAAAAAAGCATAGCAAGATAAACAAAAACACCGCTAACCCTAGGAAAGTTGCACGGTGTTTTTTGGTATCTTCAGAGGATAAAATACTAACGATCAAACCAGAAATGACTCCGGTTAAAACAGTTTTTAACGCATCCATCTGAAAACCTCCTTTCGATCTCCGTAATTCTCAACCGAAGATTTTCTGGAAACACCGCCTCGTTGGCTCCGTAAATATTATAACATGAAATCGCGGATCTACCGGAAAGACTTTTCAAAAGGAACGATAAAGTCAGTGAACTCGGAATGGATTTGCGAATTATTTTTGTTAATAAGAAGTGCAAATGATAGCACTTTGACATCATTTTGATGACAATCTGATGATTTTTTGATGATAAAGTGATGACAAAGCGGCAAAATGAGTTAGAAATCGTGGAACAGATTTTAGAGTGGGTGTTTGGCACAGCCAAACGTCAAAATAGCGTCATTCCAATGCTTTAGCGTTGGTTGCTTCATCGGAAGATGGGGCAAAGTACAGCTATTTTGGAACAACCACTCCTTATGCTCTTTTCTGTTAATCAACTGTTGTCCTGTTGCTTTAGGGAAAAATTGTTATAATTTTAGCAATGGCGGCTTCATTTCAAGGATGAAACAAAAATTTTCGTTTGCTGCTCCGGAAGGACACAACGAAAATTTTGTTCATCTTGAATGTCCGGATTGGAAAACTCAACGGATTTTTTTATGCAACAGACAGAGCCGGCTGTCTGAAATCTTGTTGAATGATATGGGCTAATCATTTTAGAAATTCCATTCGACCCCCCTTATAGTATAGGGGGGTAGTAGTGATATTTTGCCGCTAAAGCGAAATCATACGATATTTTTATGGCTATAAAATAACTGAAAATCGTTGACCTGTATTCTGCATGGCGAAATAATATTCTCACTATTTCTGACTTCTTTCTGAATGAAACGATAACGAAACGTTATTGGGTTTCAAATTCAAAAGACCTATCATTTTAATCACGGCAGGTGTTATAATAGAAATAAGGAAGAAGAAAAAGGAGAACGCCATGGTTAAAAGAGTCAAGGATAGTACGTTTACTTATCTGTTCAAGCACGCGAAGTATGCGGTGGATTTATATAAGATGGTTTCAGGAAAAAGCTTGGATCCCGAAACGATCAGGATTGTTTTGCTTCAGGATGATGTTGAGAAACCGCGCCTATATAATGATGTGGCATTCCTAACAGAGGATAATAGATTGCTTGCATTATTCGAGCACCAATCGACTCAGAATCCGAATATGATCTATCGGATGCTTGAGTATTATGTTAAATTCATTGGGAAATATGTGAAGGAGATCGGCGCTGATAAATACGGGCCAAAGGAAATTCAATTTCCAAAGGCAGAATTTTATGTGCTGTATAATGGTAAAGGCATGATGCCGGAACTTCCAACATTGGATTTAGGCGCTGTTAAAGTTGAAGCAGCTCTTTATAATATCCACTTTGATGGATTAGAAAACAAGGATCCGAACAACGCAGTCGTGGCCTACGCAAAATTCGTGGACTTGATTGAAAAAGGATTCGATAAAAATGCGGCATTAGATAAAATGGTAAGCGAAGGTTACCTACTAGAATTTTTCGGACGGAAGGAGTTGCGTGACATGTTTGCGGATGTATTTTCTTATGACCAGGAATTAATTGATCAGGGGGTAAAAAAAGGTGTTGTGATAGGAATCGAACAAGGGATTGAGCGAGGAAAAATCGAGAGTGTTGTTGCAGTAATGGACTTATTGACGGATGAGCAGTTAGCAAATCGATTCGATATGTCGATTGAAAAGATTAGACAGATCCGCCAGAGCCATGAGGTTCCAGTGAACTAATAAACCTTTAAATCAAACGCTAAAAGTGCCCCAAACTAATTGTTGGAGCACTTTTAGCGTTTATCACCGAGCGAATCTATATTTTCATTTAGATGGTAGAATTCTACGGATTACATGATTTACTAATTGGTCAATGGTCAGACAATGAAGCATGAAGGAAGTAAAAAATGAAAACAAAGCTACTGTTATATATGGTTGAATATATTTTATTAATAATTATTTTTTTTCTTATGACTTCGGAAAACGTAAATGGTAATTCATTAATCGGTATGCCAGATTCGATTTTCAGAAGTATACAGGCAACTGACGGAAACTTAATCTTCTCTTTCTTTGTCATTGGATCAGTTGGTTTTCCGATTATAAATAAAAAAATATTAAAAAAAGGAAAGTAGTGAGGTGAAGATGAAAAAAGTATATTACATTATGTTGGAATTTGCACTAATATTCGTACTTGCATTTATATTAACAGCAGAAAATTCTATTGGAAAATCCTTAATCGGTTTGCCTCAAAGAATTTTCGAATTATTCCGAAATAATGAGTTAATAATTTGGATTTTTATTATGGCTGTTGTCACATTGATTATAGAAAAACTAAAATCAAAGGAAGAGCTGAACTGATGAATAGCTCTGACAGATTTTAAAGTAATTATTTTAGGGGCTTTCTAAAAAAGTAACTGACTAAAAGAGCTTCGGCTCTTTTTATTATACTCGTTATGTATTGACATAATGAGGTGATGACATGGCAAGACCGTCACAGTCGGACAGATCCACACGATTGAATGTCCGAATCAATCCTGATATACTTACAAAACTAAAACGAATCGCCAAACAGGAAAGCAAAAGTCAGGCAGATTTGATTGTGAGGAATTAATCAAAGATAAGTACAACAAAACAATTTTTAACTTCAAAGAGATGGAGGAATTAATATGATAGAACTGAATCAATAGATGCAAAAGAAAAATTGAAGGCAGCAAAATGCTATAAGAAGTAATTCAATATTGACTGTGAAAAATAGAACACCCCACAGAAATCCCATCCTTATGGGATTTCTAGTGGTTAAAGGTAGAGATTATGAATCTAAACAGCCTAGTGTCGCCATTACAAGGCAATTCACAAGTTTTCGCAAAAACTATGTTTTACTTATGTTTTACTGAAATAACTAGTGTAAAAGTAAATATGATGTTTAATAGTGTTTGTGAATGATATTTATGATTTTTAGTGTTTTACTTTTTGTGGTATGATGAACGTAACGAGAATGGATGAAGAGGGTTGGAGACTGACAGGAGAAGATAGTCTTTGACAGATATTTCTTTCTTTTCCGAGGTCATTTCAAAAGTAACCGGCACCCTATGTTTAACTATGGTTTTACATTTTAACAATCAATTTAATGTAAAACCATAGTTTTTTCATTGTTTTTTGTTTGTTTTTTTATAAAAAATGTTTTACTTTTTGTTGTTTTAATTTCTTGATTGCGATATAATGATAGTAAGATAAGGCTTGAGAGGAGAGTTTTAGATGGAAAATACAGTTCAAGAAGTAGTTTTGAAACCTAAGCAGATCCGGGAGGTGGCTAGCACCGACTCCGAATTATTCAACCGACTTGCCCAGGAGCAAGGAATGAAGCAGGGTGTTTTTCTAGGAGAACTACTTAAAGGATACCAACTCTCAAAGATGGACGAAGCAAGAAAAAGCCAGCACGAAGCTGACGCGGAGAAGATAGGAAATGCGATGAAGCTGATTTTGGATACCTTCAATTCGCAGGCAGCTAACTTTCTAGTCCAAACGGACTTGTTGGAAGAAAATCATCGGAATAAAATCGATATTTTACAGTCGTTAAACAAAAAAAAAACAGATGAGTTGAATGATTTACAAAATAATTACAATAAATCTGGCATTGAAATAACAAACCTAAGAGACGATATTGTAAAACTTGAAAAAGATAAAATCAATGCGATAAATACGGTTGAGGCTGAAAAGAATGCCCTGATCAATGAAAATAGCGAACAAATCCAGGAAATCGAGCAGCTGAGGGGAGAACTCTCTGAATTGGCCGGAGATCTCAAGCGTTCGGAAAGACTGGGGCGCATGAAAGATGAAGAACTGGCTGAATTGAAGGCAGAATTGACCGCAGCGAATGAGCTGGCTAACAAAACAGAGGAAATTGAAAGACTATTGGCCGAGGAAAGGAAAAACCATGAGCAATCCATTATAAAAGAGCGCCATGATGCGGAATTGGCTGCGGTCAAGACAGAATTGGCATTGGAAAAGGCCAAGAATGAGATTGAAAAGTTAACATATGAATTGGAAAGAGCCAAAGAAGAAGCGCGCAGGACTAATGCGGAAAGCGATCGTTTGCTTCTGGAATTGAGCGCTAAATCAAACGCTGTTATGAAGTAAGTATCAAAAATGTAAATTTGCAAATAAAAATAAGCTGTCAGTAGTGTATTGAAAGTAATTTTAGAGTAGCGTTTATCACATTTAACAATTATTCCTCTGATTCAATACATATTCATCCTCTTCATCTTTTCAATAGCTTTTTGCGCAATCATTGCCTCATTCGTCAATGATTGCGCATCATAAGTTTCCAAAGGGCTGCCTGCAGCTACAATTATTTCTACGATATTCAATGTTCTTCTGAGTTCCGATAATTTTTTGCTGATTTCAGATAATGCTTCCAATGCCTTTACCTGTTCGAACACCATTCTATTTTTTTCCCAATTTTTTAGTTTTTTGAATTAATTTCTTTTCTATTACTGAGTTTTTGATTTCTCTTGTCAGATTTAATTGAATCCATGCTTGAATCAATTTTAAAGCCGTTTAAAGCTGTTTTTGACGCTTCTCTTATTTCTTTATGGTTTTTCTTTTAAAAACGCTCTGAGAGGCTTTAAAATGGTTCTGACAAGCATCTATTTGGGATTCAGAATCTAACCTCTTTTTTTTTTCTAAAATTTTTTTTGGAGCGAAGCGTTTATTACTGCATAAGCAGCCGGTCATTTATTTTATTTAATTTTAGGGAGGCAAGTCCCCCCCTCCTGGTTTGGCTTTTTTTTTTTTTTGCTAGCTTTTAAATACTTTTAAATAATCTTTTAAAATCTTTTAAAACCTTTTAGGAGGTCTTGAAATGGCTTTGTTTCAATGGATTTGGGGCGTATTCGGGTACATTTTGGGGCGTATTCGGGTACATTAATATTCACAAGTACCTGTGTTTGTGTTATTATTAACATATGTTAAGTAAGGGGTGCATTTATGGAGAGCGAATTCCAATTAATAGAGAAGTACGACACACGTACAAAATACAAAAATGGGTTTAATTCAGTCAATATACGAAAGTGGACTACTATTCAGACTGATTTTCTGTTTGGTTGCATGACAATAACGAAAGAAACAGGTGAGCGAAAAGTACAATTCAATTCAGATGAATTAAAAATTTTAATGAATTATAGAGCAAAGGATAATAAGAGGTGGATTGAGCTGGTCAATGAAACTACTAAGATGATGTTAGATTTAAAATACAGTTTCTTTGACGA
>JAITWV010000102.1 GCA_031285105.1 Streptococcaceae bacterium
TTTTCCTGTGCTATCAGTATATTTTGAAATCATCGACAATTGCGTCACGGGAAAAGCACCGAAGGTTAATCGTTTATCTGATAGCAAATGGGCAAAAACTAAGGCGAAAGTAACCAAACAAGTAGAAGATATTGCCGATGATTTAATCGCTTTATATGCTGAACGTGAAACCCGTAAAGGATATGCTTTTTCTGAAGACAATGATTACCAAAATGAATTTGAAGACTCATTTATTTACGCAGAAACGGATGATCAATTGCGCTCAACTTCAGAAATTAAAGGGGATATGCAAAAAGCTCGTCCAATGGATCGTTTATTAGTAGGTGACGTTGGTTTTGGGAAAACAGAAGTGGCCTTACGTGCAGCCTTTAAAGCAATTCAAGATAAAAAACAAGTGGCGTTCTTGGTTCCGACAACCATATTAGCGCAACAACATTATGAAACAATGGTCGAACGTTTTGAAGGATTTCCAGTGAGTATTGGCTTGCTTTCAAGGTTTAGAACGAAAAAAGAACAAACGCAAACGATGAATGAATTGAAAAAAGGGCAAGTCGATATCTTAGTTGGAACGCATCGTATTTTGTCACAAGATATTGAGTTTCAAGACTTAGGTTTACTTGTGATCGATGAAGAACAACGATTTGGTGTGAAGCATAAAGAACGTTTGAAACAATTAAAAGCGCAAGTGGATGTATTGACGTTAACAGCTACACCAATTCCAAGAACCCTTCACATGTCGATGCTTGGTGTGCGTGATTTGTCGGTTATTGAAACCCCACCAGCTAATCGTTTTCCAGTTCAAACTTATGTCATGGAAAACAATAATGGTGCCATTCGTGAAGCTGTTTTAAGAGAAATCGCGCGTAATGGCCAAGTCTTTTATCTTTATAACCGTGTCGAAACGATTGAGCAAAAAGTCGCTGAGTTGGAAAGTCTAATTCCTGAGGCAAGAATCGCTTATGCACATGGACAAATGACGACTGTGCAATTGGAAAACGTGTTATATGACTTCATTGAAGGGCAATATGACGTCTTAGTTTCGACAACGATTATTGAAACAGGTGTGGATATTCCCAATGCCAATACGCTTTTTGTGGAAAATGCTGATTATATGGGCTTATCAACATTGTATCAATTACGTGGACGGGTTGGGCGAAGTAACCGTGTGGCGTATGCGTATTTCATGTATCAACCAGCCAAAGTGTTAAATGAAGTCAGTGAAAAACGATTAGCAGCCATGCGTGAATTTACCGAATTAGGCTCAGGTTTTAAAATTGCCATGCGTGACTTATCCATTCGTGGGGCGGGGAATTTACTTGGTGCACAACAACATGGATTCATTGATGCCGTAGGTTTTGATATGTATTCACAAATGCTTGAAGATGCGGTGGCAAAAAAACAAGGGAAGAAACCGAAAATGTCACGCACGAATGTCGAAATTGATTTGGCACTTGATGCGTACATTCCAGGCACTTACATTACGGATGAAAAGCAAAAAATTGAAATTTATAAACGCATTCGTCTTTTTGAAACACCAGAAGAAATGACCGAATTACAAGAAGATTTAGTCGATCGTTTTGGTGATTATCCAAGCGAAGTTGAAAATTTAATCTTTGCAGGTGGCTTGAAAATGAATGCCGAAAGAGCTTTAATCGAACGCATTTCTCGTAAGAAAGATAACAAAGGCTCAACACTTATCGTTACCATGAGTACACAAGGAACCAAACGCTATCTAGCTGAGCAATATTTTGAAGCACTTTCAGATGTTAGATTAAAAGCAACGTTAGGGATTGAAAAAGATAAAATGAAAATTCGTCTCATGGTACCACAAGACATGGAAATTGCGACTTGGATGAAAGAATTATCAAACTTTATCGCTAAATTGCGTGCCATCAAAAAGGAAACAATCCATGAATAATCAAACAAATACAGTTAAAAAAGCCGTACAAGGAGCAAGTTTATTAGTTGTGACCTCGTTTATTGCGAAAATTTTATCTGCTATGTATCGTGTACCTTATCAAAATTTCGTTGGTGATCAAGGATTTTTCGTCTACCAGCAAATTTACCCAATTTATGGTATTGCGATGATGTTGGCACTAAACGGCTTTCCTTTGTTTATTTCAAAAATGGTGGCTGAAACAGATAAGGAAGAAGATGTATCGCTAATTTTACAAATGATTTTCTTCTTTTTGTCGGCTTTATCTGTCGGTATGTTTTTACTCGTTTTCTTTGGGGCAGCTACTATCGCTCGCTTAATGGGACAAGAATTACTCGCGCCATTAGTTCAAGTAAGTGCTTTTACCTTTTTATTCGTCCCGTTTTTAAGTATTTTTCGTGGCGGATTTCAAGGAAAGTTAGAAATGGCACCGACTGGGATTTCGCAGATGGTTGAACAATTTTTACGAGTAGGAATTATCTGGTTAGCCGCCTTTTTATTTGCTCAACACAATCTTGACATCTATCAAACAGGTAAATTGGCGATGAGTGGTTCATTACTTGGTGGTGTGGTTGCGATTGGTATTTTGCTTTATTATGCAAAGAAAACGAACACCATTCCGGCATTTATGGGTGTAGGATTTTTGAAGAAACGCCATTTATCTTCAAAAAAAATCTTACGAAGAATGTTGCTAGAAGGTGGCACATTAAGCATTTACTCAGGCTTTTTAGTCTTATTGCAATTGGTCGACTCGTTCACTGTAAAAGATGCGTTAATGACTTATGGCTTGTCTGAATTAGCAGCTGAAACCCAAAAAGGTATTTACGACCGCGCGCAACCGATTGTTCAACTAGCTTTGGTGATTGCTTTTTCATTAACATCAGGATTTTTGCCGATATTGACGAAAGCTTTTATTTCTCGTGATAAAAAACAATTTGAAAAAGAAGTGGCTTTATATAAAAAATTAAGCTTTTTATTTGCAGCAGCAGCAACAGTTGGCTTAATAGGTATTTTGCCATGGATGAACCAAACGCTATTTCAAAACAATCAATTACAAGGGACAATTTCAGTGTTTTTGATAGGAATATTCTTTATGATTTTAATTCAAACGTATCAAGGAATTGATCAAAGTCAAGGAAGACACAAATTGTCATTGATTGCAGCGGTTGTTGGATTTTCTATTAAATTACTGACGAATTACAGACTGACTGCACATTTTGGAACGATTGGCGCAAGTATTTCGACTGTTTTATCATTGGCGGTGGTGTTAGTTATTTTTGTGGTGTTCGGTAAGGAATTTAAGCTAGATGTGAAATTTACACTGAAAGTTGTTTTAGGCTTATTAGCAATGACTAGTGTTTTAGTTTTATTTCGACAGTTTTTGCCACCTATTACGCACCGTCCAGTGACTTTATTGATTAGTATTTTGATTAGTGTGATTGGCGCAGGCGTTTTCTTTTTTGTTTTATTGAAAACGAATGCTTTTACGGATGAGGAATTAGAAGAAGTGCCGATTTTGAATAAGTTTAGAACAATAATATGGAAGTGAGTCTAAAACAATAGATTCTCAAGAGGCTGGGACAAAACTCTGAATGCGTAGAAGAAAAACGAACGTTCAAGCACTAGCACAAAACTTTAATGTAAAAACCTCCCCAAATCTATCTTTGATGATAGATTTGGGGAGGTTTTTACATTATTCGACTGAAAATTATGGTTAAAAAATCGTTTTGTCCCAGCCTCTTTTTTTGTTATTGATTAGGTTTTTTTCATTCATGAATTGATGAAATAAGGATTTAAATTGTTGGCTTTCAGGAAATTCAGAATATGTGGTTAAAAATAGCGAACTTTTTAATTCTGGAAAAAGTGAGGACTCAGCTGACTTTATTGTTGCTTGATCTTCTAGAAAATAATTATGCTGATTAAAGTATGAGATACCACTTCCAGATCTAATCAATTCTTTAATACTATTTAGAGTGTCAATTCTTGTAAAAGAGGCACCGGGGAATGTTTTTTTGATTGTTGGTTTAACGCGCTCCCAAAAAGCGGTGTTATTATCATATAAAATTGGTAATTTCTTGAAATAGTCTCTTTCCGAAACAATCTGTTCTTTATTTATTGGAGAAAAAAATCTTATTTTTCCTTCAAAAACTTCATCAATTATCAACTTATCTGAAGAGTATATTTTTCGAGATATAGCTAAGTCTATTTCTTTTTTTTCCAGTAATTTTAAGATTTCATTTTGTTTTATTAAAATAATTGAAAAATTAAAGTTTGGTTCTAAAAAGTCAGAAATGAATTGATTTATATAAAAAGTTGCGACATATTCTGTAACACCAATTTTAAAAGGAGTATCTGTTGTTGAAGAAATAAGCATAAATTGCTCTAAACCTTTTTCGTGTTTTTCAATAATTTCATTTGCAAACAATAAAAATTTTTCTCCTTTTTTAGTGAGCGAAATTATACGTTTTTTCTCAATAATGAAAAGAGAACATTGCAAATAATCTTCCAATTTTTTTATATGCTTGTAAACAGTTGACTCACTTAGGTACAGTTGAGATGATGCTTTTCGATAATTTAGATATTTGGCTACAGTTAAAAAAGTATGGTACCACTCGAATTTCATTTATTCCTCCCTTACTTTCAAATGTGAAAACAAATTCCAAAATGAAAGATTTTAAAATTGAAAACAATAGCTTATTGGGATTATTCTAACATTTATTAAATTTATTGACTATTAGTAGCTTTATTTCAAAAAGTGAAATAGATTCTTTCCGAAAAAAAACTTTTAAATTTGTATACAAGGAACTAAAATCAATTAAACAATTAAATCAAAATGAGCTCAGTAAAATTAAAAGAATCAAAATATATTGCATAATATCCAAGAGGAAGAAGGTTAATAAAATGACAAACTTTGTTAGAGAAAACGGAGCTACTTTTATAAACAAAACAAAAACTATAAAAGAAAAAATACATGAATATTCTTTAACAACGAAAGTAGAAACAGCATTTTTAGAGGAATGGAGATCTGTAAGAAGTTTACTAAATGATAAGTATTTTCAGCTAATGCTTAATACAGAAGGGGTAACATTACATGAATTTGCTTTTTCTCTACAAGACTTGCAAAATGAAAAATTAGAATATATTGAGTGGTTTGAACAATTTCAAAATATTATGGAATTGTTTGATGATAATAAGATTCTCTCTACCAACGATATTAGCAAAATTTCTTTGCCTTTTCTTATTTTTTCTAAAGAAAAGGTACAAGCAGCTGTTGAAATTATAGATAATTTAGAAGTTTCAAATGATGTAATAAATTCATTTATAACAGTAGTCGGAGAGGAAATGTTTAATATGTTTGGCAAATTAGTTGCAGTAGAATTGGAAATTTACAAACAAAACCATGTTTTGGCTAGAGCAACTAGTGAGGAAAGATTTCAAGAGTTTATTGAGGGAAATTACTCTTCAAAAGAACAGTTAATAAAATTTTATCTTAAGTATCCTGTCGCAACAAGAATAGCAACGCAAAGAATTCATTATTTATCTAGTAATTTCATTCAAATGCTTCAACGAGTAAATAAAGATTATAAAGCACTTAAAGAGAATTTTGGAATAAAAACAATTAATTTGACAGGAATAGAACTTTCTTCAGGAGATTCGCATCAACAAGGGAATTCAGTAGCTATTTTAGTTTTTGGAGAGCAAAAGTTAGTTTATAAACCTAGAAATTTAGAAATTAGTGAGTCAGTTGAGTACTTTCTTAAGTGGTGTCATGATCATTCGGAACTCCTTGATTTGAAAATTCCTAAAGGGCTTTATAAAGAAAAATATTCATACAACGAATTTATACTTAAGAAGAGTTGTATGAATGATAAAGAGGTAGAAAAATTTTACGTTAGATATGGATATTTAATCGCAATTTGTTATCTTTTGGGAATTAACGACTTACACATGGAGAATATTATCGCAGAAGGAGAATATCCTATTATTATTGATATCGAGACCATGTTTCAGCCTCTTCTTCAATTTGAGAATGAATCACTCTTTACAAAGATTACGACAAATTTGCAGGTAGAATCGGTTATGAACTCTTGTCTCTTACCAAAAAATTTAAATATTGGTGTTAAAAAGCAAGTAGAACTTAGTGCACTCAATGGAAGAGAGATAAAGACACAATTCAAGATAATTGGACCAAAAAATATTAATACGGATGAATTTCTTTTTGAACAACAAGATGCATTCTTTAAGGGTGGAGACAATATTCCTGAAATTAATCAAAATGAAGAAGTTGATTTCTTAAGATATCGATTAAAGATTTTGGAAGGATTTGAGGACTTTATGAATATGGTTATGACTAGAAAAAAGGAATTACTTCAAATAACGGAAATATTCAAAGGTAAGAAAATAAGGGTTTTAACAAAGGGAACAGAACGCTATGCAACAATGCTTCGTTATGCAAATCATCCTAACTATAGTTCTGAAATGAAGTATCGAGAAAGACTGATGATGAATATCTGGGCTTATCCGTATAAAGATAAACGAATCGTAAGTAGTGAAATAGGAGATTTACTATTTAATGATGTCCCAATCTTTTTTTCTCAAACCGATTCAAGAGATATTATTGATAGTCATAATAAAATTTATAAAGATTATTTTGAAACTTCAGGATTTCAAGAATCTCTTCAACGAATTCAATCGTTTAATAAGACTGAGTTTGAACAACAATATAAAATTATGCTTCTTTCATTAGGAATAGCAGATAAGTATTTAAATAAAGAAATTGGTTTTATTAAACTATCTCCAAAGATAAGTAAGTTTGATTTGATAAGAGAAGCTGAAAGTATTGCTCAAGATTTAATTAGAGACATGATTGTGATGGGCAATGAAGCTTCTTTCGTTAACTTAAAGGTAGATGATGAAAAACATTGGTATCTAGAAGCCTGTGACGAGAGTTTTTATAGCGGATTAAGTGGAATTGGATTGTTTTTTTTGAATCTCTATCAAAAAACTCACAAAAAAGAATATTTCAATTATTATAACAAACTGATTCAGACTTCAATTAATCAGTCTAAATTGCAGCCTTTTAAAAGTGCCTTTGATGGATGGCTGTCGCCAATTTTTCCAATGTTAGTTGAGTACAATAATTTTGGTACATGTGTAGATGAGGAATTCTTAGATTTAACTATTAAAAAATTAAACGAGTTATCTAGAGAACAGATAAGTAGTTTTAAGCAGATGGATTATATATCAGGGCTTGCAGGAATCTTGAGGTTAGCATATAAAATTAATACAACTTTTGCATCTAAAGAAATTTCTAATCATTTTTTTGAAAACACTGTTGATATTTTAAAAGAAAGATTTAGTCAAGACGATGAAAATACACAGCTAAAAGGTGTCGCTCATGGTTTATCTGGACTTGCATTATCTCTTCTTTCAAGTCCAACTTTTGAAAAAGAAAAGATTAAGTTTCTTCTGAGGAAAGAAATGGAACTTCCGTTTAAGATGGATGATGATTACAAATGGTGTTGGGGAATTCCAGGAATGATTCAGGCAAGAATAGAGGTTTTAAAGATTTTTCAAGACGAAGAAATCGAAGAACAATTATCTTATCTTGCTGAGAAATTTGAAAAATTAATGGACAAAATTCCATTGAATGACTCAATTTGTCATGGAACAGGTGGTATTTTAATGACGCTAGAGGAATTGTATAAATATAGTTTCGAAAAAAAATGGAAGGAAAAAAGCATGCAGGTCTATGCGAATATCAAGGAAAATTCTCTTTCTAGAGGATATAAGGTGAAAAAACTATTGGGAACAGATACCAAAGGGCTTTTTGATGGTCTAACAAGTATTGGGAGTGCATATTTGAATAATTTACCTAATTTTATGATGTTAAATCTCGAATAGTTAAAATATCTTAATTTATTCGGTTTTTATAAAAATAAATACACTTTTATTGAAGTGAGAAAGGAGAAAAATATGTCAGAAATTGATGTAAGAAAAATTGTAGGAGACTCTTTTGAGGATTTAACTATTGCTGAAATGACTCAAGTCCAAGGTTCCGGAGATGTGCAAGTGCGTACAACACCCATTTGTGCATTTAGTGCAAGTGTGTTGGTATCGTATGGAGTAGTGAAAACACTAAAAGGGCATTGTTAAGAATGAGTTAAAATAAAGTTAATGGAGGACACTATGTCAGAGATTGATGTAAATAAAGTCGTTGGTGCTTCATTTGAAGATCTAACAATTGCAGAAATGGTTCAAGTTCAAGGTTCTGGAGATATTCAAGCTCGTACCACACCAGCTTGTTTATATTCTGTACTTGTAACAGCGAATGTGTCATCAGCTTGGTGTGTTGGTGCAAGTGTTGGTGCGGTAATTTCTATTGTGAAATGTTAAAAATAATTTAATTGTAGTGTTTGGGATGCTCTATTTAGTAAGGTTAATTATAAAAATAGATTCAAAATATTTAGTACTAAAAGCGGGTTCTATTTGAAATAATATCATACTTTGATAGAGTATCCTTTTATGTTGAGAAAAAATTTTTAGGTTTCATCATTATTGAACTATTAATCAGAATAAAAGGAGGAGAATTATAATGTTTTATAAAAACTTAGATCAAACTTTATTGTTTATTTTTTTTATTGTAGCTGCTATTTTTCATCTTGTAAGCTTAGTTTACCAAGATAAAAAGGAGAAAGAGTATCATGATGACAATCGTTGGCGCTTGATTAAGTTAAAATCACAGTCAGTGATAATTAGCTATATAGAAGTGGTAATGGTTGTTTTAGGGGTGCTTTTTGTGGGCCTTCCAATTACATTTGGGATTAGAATTCCGATATCTGTGGAACGTTTATCACTAATTACTTTCAATCTTTTATTGTTAAAATCGGCTATTAAGTATTTTTCTCTAAAATATTTTGATAAACACTGCGAATCAATCAAGTCAAAAGAACAGCTTCCAAAAAAAATTAAATAAGTGGGATAGGGAGAAATAAATGAAAAAAATCTTTATTTTAAATGGGAGTAGGAGAAAAGAGGGAAATACAGCGAAATTTATAAGAAGTATTAGTAATAAATTAAATGAATTTGATGTAGAAATATCTCATCCCCAAGATTTCAATATTGAAACATGTGTAGGCTGCCATCAATGTTTCCTAAAAGCTAAATGTGTTCAATTGGATGATTTATCACTTTTAGAAGAAAAGATACTTAATGCAGATTTATTTATTTTGGCTTCACCAGTTTACCTTCATTATATGTCCGGGGAGCTAAAAATGATCTTAGATAAATTTGCTTGGTGGGCACATACACTAAGGTTACAAGGGAAACCTGTAGTTTTGTTAAGTACATGTTCTACTAACGGTCAAGATTCAGTTATCAAACCATTGGGTGAAATAATGAATTTTATGGGAGGTAATGTGATTGCGACCGCTAATGCTTCATCTGCATTGGATCAACTTAATAACCCAGATTGGATAAAGGAAGTCTCAGAAGAAATTGTTAAAAGAATCAAGCAGAGTATTGAAGAACCTCCACAGTCCAATTCTTTTTTAGAAAATATCTTTACTGGCATGAAAATAATGATGCAAGGGCAGGCTGCATATTTAGTAGAAAATGATATGGAGAAAGAAGAACTGGGGGAACTAAAGTTTTGGGAAAATTCTGGAATGATTGAATTTAAAACCTTTTCAGATTATTTAAAACACAAATATCAATAAAGGAGAAAATAGTTTTATGAAGATACGATTTCAACAACAAAGTGAACATTCTGAGTGTGGTTTGGCCTGTGTGACGATGTTGATTGACTACTTTATAAAGAAGATAACCTTAACTGAATTAAGAGAAAAGTATGGTGTCCCAAACGGTGGGTACAATCTTTTCCAAATGCAAAGTGTATTAGAAGAATATGGTGTATCTTCCAAGTCTGTAAAAATAAATGCAGAATCTTTGAGTGCAGTTCCAACACCTTTTATCGCTTTTTGGGGTCATAAACATTTCGTTATTGTGGAAAAAATCAAAAAAGGTTCTTTTAACGTTGTAGATCCTTCGCTAGGAAAAAGAAACATTCCTTTTTCGGATTTTAAGGAACACTTTTCTGAAATAGTTTTATATTCTATAAATGATGGTCATCGAAAAAGAAAAATCTCTAAGATTAATAACGATTTGAAAGCAAGCGTATTAGAAAATAAAAAATTACTTATTTTCACTCTTGGTATTTCATTTATTTCTCAGTGTTTAGGGTTATTGATTCCTTTTGCTATACGAAAGATAATAGATTCAAGCAGTCAGATAGTTTTAAGTTCTTTTTTGATTAGTATTATTTTATTACTTCTTTCCTATTTCATTATTAATATGATTAGGATGAGAGTTCTAGTTAAGCTCCAAACCCAGATTGATAATACTTTACTTGGGAAGACGATTTATCAATTATTACATCTTCCTTATTCTTATTTTGTGAATCGAAGTAAAGGGGAACTAATCTATAGAATTAATTCTAACTCATATATTAGGCAGATTCTGGTTGATCAGATTTTAGAACTAGTTTTGAGTTTTTTATTTTTTATTATCTATATTCTTGTGATGTTTTCAATGAGTAATATTTTAGCCTTTATTACGATATTCATGGTAATTTTGTTGGTATGTGTTTCTGTTATTAATTCTAAAATTAATCAAAAAATATTACAAAATCAGATGATAGTGATGACTAAATCCCAAGATATAATCAATGAGATGATTAATAATATTTTTACAATTAAAGCAACTAATTCGAATCAATATATATATATGAACTGGCGCGAGAACTTTATTCAGGAAATAGCTATGGAAAGAGAAAAAGCAAAATACTCTTCAATTCTGTCAAATATCACAGTTAGCATTCAAAATTTTTATCCTTTGATTATATTCTTTTTTGGGTACTTGTTAACTAAAAGTCAAGAATTGACAATTGGTACAGTAGTGGCTTTTAGTTCTATTGGTGTCATGTTTTTAACACCGGTGTTATCTATGACAAATGTTTACAATCAGCTCCTTATGGTTAAAGTCTATATTGACAGGTTGCTAGATATTTTGGAAACACCAAGAGAAAGAGAAGATGGAGGATTTTCATTAGAAGACTTTGAAGGTAAAATTTATTTGGAGAATGTTAGTTATAGATATAGTCGTTTCTCTGATGAAGCACTTAAAAATATTTCTCTATCAATATTGCCACAACAAAAGATTGCTATAGTGGGAGAAAGTGGTTCTGGAAAATCAACATTACTCAAAATTATGGCGAATCTGTACCCAGTTACAAGTGGAAAAGTATATTACGATGACATTGAGCAAGAAAAGTTAATGCTCAAGGGGTTCCGTAAAAATTTGGGGATCGTTCTACAAGAGAATGTTTTATTTAGTGGAACACTTCGAGAAAATATTCTTATGGGAAGAGACTATTCGGAAGATGAACTTTTAAGAAGCATTGACACTGCAAATTTAGAGGGATTTCTAGCATCATTTCCTTTGGGATTGGATAC
>JAITWV010000144.1 GCA_031285105.1 Streptococcaceae bacterium
TTAATAAAGTCGTCTTCCCTGAACCGGATTCCCCCATAATTGCGAGGTATTCCCCTTCTTCCACAGAGAAATCAACTTTTCGTAAAGCCTGTACCTGTGTGCCTCCAAAGCGAGTAGTGTATGTTTTTTTAAGATTTTTTACCGTTAATAAAGTCATAGATCTGTCCTTTTCTTGTTCTATATGTTAGTTACATTGTAAACAAAAGTGAAAGGGATGACTTCTATCTTGTCTTACATTGTGTGGGTTAATCTTACTTACATGTAAGATTAGGAAATATCGAGACTCCTATGTAATAAGGGGTTCAGCAGATTTATAACAAAGAATTACACCAAATTTACACCTTTAAAAAGAGCTTTACTATGATAGTTATGTAAACATAGCCTTATTCACATTATGAATGATTGTGAATAAGGCTATGTTTTTCTTTTACCTTTTTTTAGAAATCAGTAAATGTTGAAAATGATAATACTTGTACTATAAATATCATTATCCATTTCACTAGAATACAAACCACCTAGCTGTGCTACTAATGTTTGGATATTTCTTGTACCTATACCTTCTTTTAAGCGATTTTTTCTTATGGGTACTTCTTTTGAATCAAATGAATTTTGAACTTGGATAAATAGTTGATTTCTTTGTTGTTTCAAGGCTAATGAAATGAATTTTGAATCTCCTTTATGCCTTAAACAAGCCTGTAAGGCATTATCTATTAAATTACCCACAACAATTGCTAAAATATCCGTATTCAGTTGAACCTTTTCGGAAATAAATATGTCATGATTGAAGCGAATATTATTTTCTTTGGCTATTTTTATTTTCTCATTCAATAGATAATTTAGTATTAAATTAGGGGTGTAGATTGTCGTTGGCTTTTGGATGGATTTTGATAACTTTTCTAAATTTTTTTGTACCTGTGAATAGTTCTGTTCTTCCAACAAGCCTAATAGAATTAAAAATTGATTTTGCAAATCATGGCGTACTTCTTGCACTTCTTTTTGATTTTTCTCAATCTCACTAATGTATTTCTTTTCTGCTAGTAACGCTCTCTTTTCTAAAGTGATGAGATGTGTGGAACGAAGTTGGTGTACAATATGGCTATACAGATAAACCATACAAATATTCATATATATTAAAGCAATTGGTAATAAAAGCAATAAAACATCTGAATTGATTTTTACTCCAACTTTCTCAAGCAACACGCTAAGCATTACGACAATAGAGATTAATGGAATAGACGAAAGTGCAACAATTGTCGTCCCTTTCAGTGGCAAGGTATGCTGTTCATTTATTCTTTTTGTTATTTTCAAAGCTAAGACAAAGATAATCCCTAAGATTGAAGCAATGCTGGTGCTTAACAATTGAATTTCATATCTCTCATAGTTAAGGTAACGCGTGGTGATGAAGAAGTTAAGCAGACCAAACGAAATTAACTCTGAGATAAAGTTAATAGCCAACAAAATACAAGACCAAATAATAGCCTCTTTTAATGATAGATAGTGTTTAAAAGCTAACAATAAATACAAGACAATTGTAATAAGAATGTTGATTTCAATATTTAAGGTATTTAAGCCAAATATATTTCTACCAAAATTCAATAATATAATTAGAAGGGCAGAAAGATTCCAAATCGACAAATATTTTGATGGCTTGTACCAACTTTCAAAAAAATAGTTGATAAGAAAAACATCTGCTAGTAAGCTAGATAAACGAATGATACTCTCGGTCATTGGAAAAACTCCTTCATTTTTTGCATTATTTTTTTCCGTGCAGTTTCCTTATACTTGCGACTTAATATTAATTCCGTAGTCGTGCCATCAGCTTGCCGAATGAGTACAAAGCTATTCCCCATGTCTTTAATATATCTAACGTTGATAATATATGATGTGTGAATTTGGACAAAATCAGGTGTTACTTTATTAATGATTTGTTTCGTTGAAAGATTCGAAACATATGTCCCTGTGGTTGTATAAAGCTGTACTTGTCTTTTTCGCTTTTCAAAATAAATAATTTCGTTCATGAATATGTTATGAGTAACTTTATTGTATGAACATTGGAAGTATTTCTCGCTTGTCCCCAAATAGTTTAGGACTCGAGTAAACACAGCAAATACCCGCTCTATACTAATCGGTTTTATCACATAGTCAAATGTACTTAACTGAAAGACTTCTTCCATGTATTCCCGATAACTTGTCATAAAAACGATTGGAACATGAGCGTCTTTCTCTCGAATCTTTTGTGCTAGTTCAATACCAGAGGAATATGGCATTTCAATATCCAAAATAAAAAAATCATATTTTTCATTTTCCAGAACATTTATTAATTCTGAAGATGAATAGTAAACCAAAACATCGAAAAGACTACTATCGTACTCATGAAGGTAATCTTCTATCTTGTTTGCCATATATGGCTCATCATCACAGATTGCAACTCGTAACTTCATATTCTATTTCCCCTCCCATATATACATCTTAAAGAAATAGTAACATATTCAAGGTACTACATTAAATCAAATTTGTTACAAGAATCAACAAAAAAATAAATTTTGGTTAATCGTTGCAGTTAAATTGTTGATTGTTACAGGATAAGAATATTGACTGCTTTTTGTGCTATCCTCTTTACAGGAAAG
>JAITWV010000148.1 GCA_031285105.1 Streptococcaceae bacterium
CAGCAGCTTATGGAAGTGTTCTTGGTGATATTAGCACATTTATTGCAGGAAATGCGATGTTGTCCCATGCTTTTTCTGGTCAAAAAAATGTCGTTGAAGCGTTCATTCCATTCATTATGGTGATTATGTCTATTATTGCGACTATTCCAGTGATTACCATTACGTTACGTGGTGTATCTGAGGAAAAACACGGGTTTTTAGATCAAATTCTAGGCAATGCTGTTTCTAGAACGAAAGTACTTGGAAGTTATGGATTACATGCATTTGTTGCTAGTTTCTTTTTATTATTTGCTAATGGCTTTGGCTTTTGGTTAAGCGGGTCGCAAGTAATGGAAAACCCAATTGCCTTATCAACTTTTTTACAAGCAAGTTTGGTTTATTTGCCAGCTTTATGGGTGTTTATTGGTTTATCTATATTGTTATCTGGTTGGTTTCCTAAAGCTACTTTGGTTGTTTGGATCTATTTAGTTTATACATTTTTTGTCACTTATATTGGACAAATGCTTGATTTAGCAGATATTTTCAAACAACTTACCCCATTTGGCAGTGTACCTAATTTGCCAGTAGATGAGATGAATTGGCTTTATTTTATTGTGATGAGCATTATTGCGTTAATTTTGACAGTAATTGGCTTAGTTGGCTATCGTAGACGAGATATTTCGCACTAGATTACATTGAAGTATTTTACCAATTAACAAAAAACTATCCTTCTATGTAAATTTATAGAGGGATATTTTGGCATTTTTTTTCAAATATCTTTATAATAGTTAGATGTTTATGAGTGAAAAATGTTAAATAGAATAACGATAGGAATGTTATGAAAAGTTGTAGAATTGAAATTAATACGCTATAAAATAATATTTTGTTGATTTCTAATTTTTAAAACATTCATTATGTTATATATAATTAAAAAACAAATGAAAGCGAAAACAAAAGCTTTATTATTATATTTTAAAATGAATAAATAATAAAAAAATTATGAAAAAGGTATTGCGTTCGATTTTAACATGTGATAATATACTCATAAATTAAGAGTTGTAAAACGCTTTCAAGTCAAAAGAGAAGAGGTATTTATTATGGAATTTTCAATCGGGCAATCTTATGTATGCACACCAATCGGCTTCAAACACACAATTACAGGAACAATTTTAAATGTTTATGAAAACACAGTAGTAATGGAAGTAGATGTTTACAACCAAAAAGAACGTATGCAAGTAATCGAAAAACAACACCGCGTCATTGTAACAAAAGCTCACTTAAAAGGTTGTGTGGATAAAGCTGCGTAATCTTGCTACATAATAGAAATTATTTATACATAAAATGTTGAGGTGGGTAAAAATTTACTCGCCTTATTTTTTTTAGTAAGTTATTATTAATGTAATATATATAGGAAGTGAAAAGATGAAAAGATTATCGTTAATTATCAACAAAAACCAAGAAACATTAGTCATCCAAGGAAAAGATGAAAAAGTAAGATTTCCTTGTGTCGAAAAAATGAATGATACAAAAGAATTATTGAATATAGAAGTTGACTTAGGTGAAACATATTTAATCACTGAAAAGCAAGAATACTTCTTAGCAACTATAAAAACTGGTGATGTAAAATATTCACAAGAAGGTCGCGTTTTTTGGTTGCCGGTTGATTTATACTCAGATGTTCAATGGAATGAATACGATGAACAAATCCGTCAGTTGTTACAAAAACAAGGATTAGATCGCAGTTTTTAAGGAAGTATTACGAATTTTAAACGGTATTGCAATAAGGTAATAAAAATGTTATATTATTTCATGTAAGTGATTACATATCTCATGTATATACAATAAACAGTTATGAAAGGAAGATATAAAATGGGATTATTTGGATTTGGAAAAAAGAAAAAAGAAGAAGTTAAACCAGTTGCAGCACCAGTTGCTGAAAAAACTGTAGCAGCACCAACACCAATCGTTAAAGAAGACGGCGAAAAAATTGTTGCACGTATTTTCTGTGCGGCAGGAGCTTCAACTTCATTATGGGCACAAAATGTTCAAAAAGCAATGGATGCTCAAGGACGTAATATGGAAATTCGCGCTTTTTCTATCTCAGTTATTGACGAAGAAGCAGGAGCGGCAGATATCGTATTAATCGGCCCACAAACTCGTTATGTTGAAAATGATGTAAAAGCAAAATTCCCTGATAAAACTGTTGCAGTAGTTCCAATGCAAACATTTGGTTTGATGAATGGTGATCAAGGTCTTAAATTTATCGATACTTTAATCAAATAATACATAAGAGCCTAGGATGTTACTTCCTAAGCTCTTTTTTTATTTGCAATTGATCAATTTTCATTCCGAGTTCGTTTAACTGTCGTGGTGAGAACATGGTATCAACATGAAATTCTTTTTCTGTTAATAATTCTGGTACACAGACATTTATTACAACAATGTCAAATTCATCAAAAATTTCTTTTTCATCTAATAGGTCAATAATTTGTTTTTCATAAGTTTGCGTAATCGCTTTGAATGAAAAAGCAGTATCAATTCTAGCTTTTAGCGAATGTGCATGGGAAACCCCTAAAGAAGAAACGACTAAAATTTTCACAGATTCCTTTTTATGATCAAGTTGAATCGTTAAATAACGCCACTCAGCAAGGATGGTTTCAAAAATACGATAAGCCATTTGCGAATGCCAAGGAAAAATCATTTTCTTTTCAAGTAGCACTAATTCCTTTGACACTTCCTCATAAAGCTCACGATACTGTTCGGATAACCTGGTCGTTTTAATGGCATTTCCACTTGAAAGATAATCATTAAAGTATGGAAATGATTTATAAGATGTGTAAATGGTCACCAAACGTTCAATGAGTGGCTGTTTGTATTCAGGCAACAAGTTTAATTTCAATTTTTTTTGTAAGGAAGCAACAAAATCTTCAGCTGATTGGTAAATTCTCTTTTTTTCCCCTTCATTATCCCAGCCAACGTCAAAAAACATGACCGTGCGAGCGATTTCTTGTTGCCAATTTGGTGGTAATGGGAATTTGACGACTTGTTTGACCTTTTCTTCTACAAGGGTAAGCTGTTTAACAATTTCATCTTCATTTGGGCTTTTGTAATATCCTTTTATGTAAAAACCTTGATGTGCACGTAAAAGAGTTGTCGCACTGGCAATGGAAATTTTATATAATAGTCGATCATTTAAATCACGACCTAAAAAGTTGCTCATTTGTTTCACTAGGCGGATAAAACCCAATTTTTCAATATTTTCAAACGGCCAATAGTAAAAATCATAAACTTGCTCAAAAAAAGTACCATACAATAAGCGAACATGACTTTCTTTGCCATCAATATAAGCTCCTTGTGTATTCACTTTGAAATCAAGTGAGGTGTAATTTTCGTTAATTTGTTTAACCAAGCGATAAAGTGTACTTTCTGATAAATAGAGTTTTTTCGTCCATTCTGTAATTGGTAAAAAAGGATGAAACAATAACTCCTCCATAAATTGAAGAGCCGGTGATTCTTGAGCAATTCTTTTATATAAAGACATCATATTATGGTTTTGCCTAAAATATAAACGATAACCACCAGTTTTTGTAATATCAATGAAAAAGCAATCGATCCAATACTCTTCAAAGAACTTAAAATCAGCTTGAAGTGTTTTGGTAGTTGTATTTGCATGGTTGGCGATTTCTTCTAAGGTCATTGGTTCTTTTTTACGATCAAGATAGTCAATGATTTTTAAGCGTCTTTTTTCTGATTTTGTGAGTAAATTCGACATTGTTTTCCCCTCCCAACATGAATTATCTCTTTATTCTAACAATTTTCTCACAATTATGGTAGTGAAAGGTGGTAAAACAATCCAATTTGTAGTAAAATTTGGGATGAAATAAATCTTGAAAAGAAAAGGAAGTCTTTCATTATGGCAAAATTAGTCTTTGCACGTCACGGTTTATCTGAATGGAACCAAAGCAATTTATTTACAGGTTGGGCTGATGTTGATTTAGCTGAACAAGGTGTAGAAGAAGCAATTAAAGCAGGTATTTTAGTTAAAGAAGCAGGAATCGAGTTTGATATTGCTTACACTTCAGTTTTAAAACGCGCAATCAAAACTACAAACTACGTCTTAGAATACTCTGATCAATTATGGGTACCAGTTGAAAAATCTTGGAGATTAAATGAGCGCCACTATGGTGGTTTAACTGGTTTAAATAAAGCCGATGCAGCTGCAAAACATGGCGATGAGCAAGTACACATTTGGAGACGTTCTTATGATGTATTACCTCCAGATATGGCTCGTGATGATGAACATTCAGCACACACAGACCGTCGTTATGCATTATTAGACGACTCAGTAATTCCAGATGCAGAAAACTTAAAAGTTACTTTAGAGCGCGCTTTACCATTTTGGGAAGATAAAATTGCTCCTGCATTAAAAGAAGGTAAAAATGTTTTCGTTGGTGCGCATGGTAACTCAATTCGTGCTTTAGTTAAACACATCGAACAATTATCTGATGCGGAAATTATGGATGTTGAAATTCCTAACTTCCCACCATTGGTTTATGATTTTGATGAAAAATTAAAAGTTTTAGATAAATATTATTTAAAATAAGAAAATTTTAGGCTCGGGTTTTTCCTGAGTCTCTTTTTTATGGAAAGTTCGTGTTTAACATATAAAATTCATCTGCTGATAAATGAAAAACGATTCGCCGATAAAATATAATCCATTCGCCGATGAATGAAAAACTATCGGCGAATGGATTTAAAGGTCTATTTTTATAAAATTTGCTCAGTCAAATACGAATGTTCAAACCAATTTCTGCTTAAAAAAGATAAAAAGGTTCGGATTTCATTTAAAAATCACTCCAGCAAACTGGTTTTTGATGATAGTAAAATACCTGATTTAAAGTAGATAGATATTTTTCGTTATCAATTTTCACAAGACCTAATCTATACAATTGGTCAAAATTTGTTGCACCGATAAAAATTGACGAAAAGTCAGTTAATGCCATTTCAACTTTAACGTTCGTTTCCAAAATTTCATGAACACTTGCTTTTCCGTTAACAAAAGAAACATAAGTAGAAATGTTATTAATGACAAAATACACATTTAAAGTTACATCATTATAATTTCGATAATCTAGTTGTTCAAAGGCTTTTTTCACATTTAATAACTTATACATATTGCCAACATACTGCTTATTCGCCTCCAAATACCCAAAATCAATAAAATTCAATGACTCATTTACTGGATTGGTCAAATAATAATGGAAATCTTCCTCAAAAGTCCGCAAGGTAACGTATTGTACTTGGTCGTCTTGTTTGTGGATATAACCTAAGAGCTTCATCATCGTTTCTTTATCCGCATAAATCATTTCTTTGACCACTAAACGAATGCGTGTGTAATTTTGCTCGTGGTCATTTTCCAAACGATAGATTAAATAACCTTCTAATTCACCATTTTCATCATAGGAACCAACGATCAAATTGCCTAAATCATCAAAAACATCTTGCCATTCATAAGATAATTTTTCCATTAAACCATGACTTGTGGGCAACATTTTATTAAATGTTTCTTGCATTTGCTGTTTATCAACTGCACTTAAAAAACGCATATCCATTTTGTTCAGATATTTAGGTAAATAATTTGTCTGAATTTGATAAAGGTTCATTTTGCTGCCATAGCCGTATCCTTCTTTATGATAAAAAAGTGGATCAAATGGTAATAACATCGCGATTGGCGCATTATTTTCTAGACAAAAATTTTCAAAATAAGTTAATAATTCATGACCCATTCCTTTTTTCTTATGTAGATTATCCACGGCTAGTGATGCCAATCCACCTGTTTTAACGATTTTGCCAAATAAATTGGTTTCAAATAAAATCATTCGCATTTGTGCTGCTAGTTTGCCATTTTCAAAAAGTCCAATAAATGTTGTGTTTTGGTCAGAATGCATGTGAGCGAGCATTTTTTCTTCAAAATTGCGAAAGCCTACTTGTGAAAAATCTTTAAAACTTGGATATGCGTGAAAAGCTATTTGTGAATAATTATTCAGATCTTCTTTGGTTAATCTTCTAATTTCTCTCATTTTCTCACCTCTTTTTTGTATTAATTTAAGTATATAACTTTATCAAAAGGTTTAGCAAATCAATATTTACAGGCGAAAAGGTTGTTACTACAGTATTTGGTATAAAAAATTCTTTTTTTGAATAGTTAGTATTCGATTAAGGAATAACTTTGTGAAAATAATTATAGTATTATTAATGTATGGTGTTGAAACCGTTATCTTTTTATTGGAAGAGAGGGATAAAATGGAAAATCCTAAGATGATAATTGATTTAGAAAAGTTTGAAAAGAATGTCGCCTTCTTGGTTGATAAACTAAGCAAACAAAATTTATCCATTACAGCAGTAACGAAAGTGGTATGTGCCTATCCGACTTTAATGGAGGTGTTTGATAAATTTCCTGAGATTGAATATTTTGGTGATTCAAGGATTGAAAATATCATTTCTTATCAACATTCGCCAAAGAAAAAAGTGTTAATTCGCATTCCAATGCATACGGAAATTGAAGAGGTTGTAAAGTATGCAGACGTTTCGTTTAACTCAGAAATCTCTACTTTGCGTTTGTTGAATGAAGAAGCAGCAAAGCAAGGAAAAACGCATGACGTCTTGTTAATGACAGATCTTGGTGATTTACGTGAAGGTTTGTTTTATAAAGAAGACTTGATGAATGTGGTTGAAATTATTCAAACGGAGTTATCACATTTAAGACTAGTTGGGCTTGGTGTGAATTTGACTTGTTATGGTGGGATTATTCCGGATGAAACGAATTTGTCGAAGTTAACGGAATATAAAAAAGAGATTGAGTCTACATACAATATTGAGTTACCAATGATTTCAGGTGGAAATTCGTCTTCGTTATATTTATTAGATCACCCTGAAGAAAAATTACCTGAAGGAATTACGAATTTACGTGTGGGCGAGTCATTTTATCTTGGTCGTGAAACAGCTTATGAAGCAGATTATGAGGAAATGTTCCAAGATGTTTTCACGTTAAGAACAGAATTAGTCGAGTTAAAAATCAAACCATCTTATCCGATTGGGAAAATTGGTGTCGATGCTTTTGGGAATAAGCCAAGTTTCACGGATGTTGGTCCAATTTTGCGTGGAATTGCAGGAATTGGTAAACAAGATATTTCACCTGATGCAATTACGCCGATTGATGAGCGCATTGAGATTATTGGTGCTTCAAGTGATCATTTAATTATGGATATGACGAAAACTGGCAAGGATTATCAAGTTGGTTCAACCATTGATTTTAAAGTGGATTATGGTTCGCTTTTAAGCAGTTTTACTAGTAAATATATTAAAAAAGAAACAATAAAATGATGGTGAAACGAGCGCTTAACCTTGAGTAAATTTCTCAAAGATGAGGTTCTTTGCTTGCAAAGGTTCTCAGCTTTGAAAATTTACTCAAGGTTGCTCGATTGAACCTCGAATATAAAAGTAATGGAGGAAGTAATGTAATGGAAAACGTTAAAGTAGTCATCTGGGGCCTTGGAGCAATGGGTTCTGGTATGGCAAAGATGTTAATGAAGAAAAAAGGTGTAGATGTTGTTGGTGCCATTGATATTGGTGCAAAAGTCGGGAAGCCAATTTTTGAAATTTTAGGTGAAGAATTTCCTGGCAATGAAAACATTTTAGTTGGAAACAAAGAAGATTATATTAAACCAAAATTTGCGGATATCGTTTTATTATGTACCGACTCATTTGTTAAAGGTGCGTTTCCAAAAATCAAAGAAATCGTTGAAAATGGGATGAACGTTATCTCTTCTGCTGAGGAAATGTCTTATCCAAAAGCGCAAAGTCCTGAATTAGCAGCAGAAATTGATGCCTTAGCCAAAGCAAACAATGTGTCAGTATTAGGAACTGGTATCAACCCTGGATTAATCATGGATGTGTTGGTATTAGTAATGACTGGTGCGATGGAAGATATTAAACATATTACTTCTCGTCGTGTGAACTCTCTTTCACCATTTGGACATGCGGTTATGGAAGAGCAAGGAATCGGTATGGAAGTAGCGGATTTTGAAGCACGTAAAGCAGCGGGCACAATGGCTGGACACGTTGGATTCCCTGAGTCGGTAACAATGATTGCGGATGCGTTAGGTGTGAAATTAGACGAAATCAAACAAGATATGGATGCAATTGTTACTGATGTTGACCGTCAAGCACCTTTCGGATTTGCCAAAGCTGGTCAAGTAGCAGGTGTGGCGATGACTGCACAAGGTATGGTTGATGGGAAAGAATTTATCAAAATGGATCACCCACAACAAATTGAACCTGAGCAAGTTGGCGTAAATACTGGAGATTATGTCATTATTGACGGCAATCCAGCGATTAATTTAGCAGGAACTCCTGAAGTTGATGGTGGTATCGGAACAATTGCAATGTGTGTCAACATGATTCCACAAACAATTAACGCTCGTGCTGGTTTGGTGACGATGATTGACTTACCAATTCCACATGCGATTTTAGGCGATTTCCGCGATCAAATTGATCCAACAAAGAAAATTGTTAATGAAGCGGTTAATGTTTAAATAAAAAATGAAACGGATGATTTCTATCGACTAAAGATTGGTAGAAATCATCAAATTGAATTTAATTAACGAGGAAGAAAAGATATGACAGCAAAAAAAGGTGATTGGGTTCAAGTTCATTCGATTGTATTAAAACCTGAAGAACGTGCCCCTCA
>JAITWV010000204.1 GCA_031285105.1 Streptococcaceae bacterium
CTTCTTGAAAAGTTATGGAACCGGTCCGGCTACAGCAAGGTAAACCACCCTAAGCGCAGAGCCAAGCCAGCCGAAAATTCGCAGTTTATAATTCACAAACTTCTCTTTTTTCAGTATCAAATCAATTACGATGTACTAAAGTGAGTGTTTTTTATGTTAATCAAAACCAACAATATTGACTAAATAAAGTTAATTATTTAGTCCCAAACAAACGATCTCCAGCATCACCAAGTCCAGGAACAATATACCCATGCTCATTCAACTTCTCATCTAAACTAGCTGAGTAAATATCAACATCTGGATGTGCTTCTTGTAAAGCTTTCACTCCTTCTGGTGCGGCAACTAAGCTGATGAAACGAATGTCTTTTGCTCCACGAGCTTTTAATGAGTTAACTGCCAAAATTGCTGAACCACCTGTTGCTAACATTGGATCTACTAAGAAAATTTGGCGTTGATCAATATCTTCTGGTAATTTCACTAAGTATTCTACTGGTTGCAAGGTTTCTTCATCACGATACATTCCAATGTGACCTACTTTTGCTGCTGGAATTAATTGAAGAATTCCATCAACCATACCAATACCTGCACGTAAAATGGGAACGATGGCTAATTTTTTTCCTGTTAATTGTTTTTGTACTGTCTTGGCAACGGGCGTTTGAATTTCCACATCTTCTAATGGTAAATTGCGTGATACTTCATAAGTCACAAGCATCCCAATTTCATCAACTAATTCACGGAAAACTTTTGTTCCAGTGTCTTCTCGGCGTAAGATAGATAATTTGTGTTGGATTAACGGATGATCAATTACTTGAAAGTTTGACATGAGTTAGTTCTCCTTTGTTGAGGTGGTTTAAGTAAGGATAGTTATTTACTTAGACCCCGATTCATTTATATATTCGTTATATTTTATCAAAAAAAGATTAAATTGGGAACTTTTTCGTTAGATTTGCGACTGCTTTTTTAACTTCTTCTAATTCTTCTTGCTTCTCACGATTTTTAAGCGCACGAATAATTAATTGAGCTACTTCAATTGCTTCATTTTCTTTAAAACCTCGAGTAGTAATGGCTGGTGTGCCGATACGAATGCCACTTGTTTTAAAAGGTCCTAAGGTTTCATAAGGGATTTCATTTTTATTAACAGTAATGTGTAGTTCATCCAAAATTGTTTCAGCTTGTTTTCCATTCAAACCTAAACCAGTCACTTCTAAAAGCAACAAATGATTTTGTGTTCCACCACTAACTAAACGAATCCCCTCACAAGATTTAAAGACGTCTGCCATTGCTTTGGCATTTTTCAAGACTTGCAGTTGGTATCGATTAAACTCCGGTTCTAGTGCTTCACCGAAGGCTTGTGCTTTTGCGGCGATGACGTGTTCTAATGGGCCTCCTTGGCTTCCTGGGAAAACGGCTGAATTAATCTTTTTAGCGATTTCTTCATTGTTAGTCAAAATCATGCCTCCACGTGGACCACGCAAAGTTTTATGAGTCGTTGTAGTCACAATATCCGCATAAGGAATTGGACTTGGATGTAAACCAGCAGCTACTACTCCTGCAATATGAGCCATATCAACCATCAATAAAGCACCAACACTATCAGCAATTTCTCTAAATTTTGCAAAATCAATTTGTTGTGAATAAGCCGAAGCACCTGCCACAATTAACTTAGGTTTGACATCCATTGCTTTGATTTGAACCACACTATAATCAATACTTTCTGTTGTTGGATTGACTGTATAAGACTCAAAGTGATAATTTTTACCTGAGAAATTCACTTTTGAACCATGCGTTAAATGTCCACCAGCTGCTAAGTCCATACCTAAAACCACATCACCATGATTCAACAATGCTTGATAAGCTGCTTGATTGGCTTGAGAACCTGAATGTGGTTGAACATTTGCGTATTTGGCTCCAAATAATTTTTTTGCTCGTTCAATTGCCAAATTTTCCACAATATCAATGAACTCACAGCCTCCATAATATCTTTTGCCTGGGTATCCTTCAGCATATTTATTCGTTAAGACGCTTCCTTGGGCTTTTAAAACATTTTTTGACACAATATTTTCTGAGGCAATGAGCTCTAATGTATATTGTTGTCTATTTTCTTCAAGGGCAATTGCATCCCATAATTCATAATCTTTTTCCATAATAAAAAGACCTCCTTATCATCATCCATTTCATGATAACATAAGAGGTCTATTCATTCATTTTTTAACTATGGAAATAATGCCCACCAGCTGCTTTTTTCAAACGATTCATCAATGCAGTGCCGATTCCTTTTTCTGGATAGGTTTGGGCAAAGATAATATCTAATTTTTCACTGGACTCATCTAACGCACGCAAGCCATCAAATAAATGACTCGTCGCTTTAACTAAATCATTCGCATCCCCTAAAGAATACGTCGCATTTGCCTTACTTTCATAGATAGAAAGAATGTCTTCATCAGCGAGCAAACCAATTTTGTACTCTTTTTTTATTGCCCAATGAATTGCTTCTTGCCAATTTTCTTTTTGGTAATCAATCATCATGACTTGAACATCTGGTGAGTAATGCGTATATTTCATGCCAGGTGCTTTTGGTGCTTCATCTGGTTGAAGTAAATGTTTATCAATACTCACATTGGGAATGATTTCTTTTAACATTTCAAAAGTTATGGCACCAGGACGTAAAATGGTTGCTTCACCTTCAATAGATAAGTCCAAAACCGTTGATTCAACACCGATTTGTGATTGTCCTCCTTCTAAAATACCGGCAATTTTTCCATTTAAATCATGGAATACATGTCCTGAAGTAGTGGGTGATGGTTTACCTGAAGTATTGGCTGAAGGGCCGACCAATGGTAATTTACTTGTTTTAATTAAGGCTAAGGTTGCTTGGTTGTTGGGCATCCGAAAAGCAACTGTTCTTAAGCCTCCTGTCACAACTGAGGAAAGAGTGTTTTCTTTTAATGGCAAAATCATCGTCAAAGGACCTGGCCAATATTTGCTAGCTAAGACTCTTGTTATTTCAGGAATAAAAGCAGCATATTTTTCCACCATTTCTAAGCCGTCTACATGCACAATTAAAGGATTATCACTTGGGCGTCCTTTGGCTTCATAGACTTTTTTGACCGCTTGTTCATTCGTTGCATCCGCTCCTAATCCATAAACTGTTTCAGTTGGAAAAGCGACTAATTTACCTGATTTGATTAACTCAGAAGTTTTGGTGATTTCATTTTTTTGGAAGATATTTGTTTCCATAGATGCCTCCTTATTTTCAGGTAAAACGTGTATCATTCGGTCTAATCCGGCCATATCTTTGATTACTTGAGCTTTTCGATTGGGTAAAGCTGTTTGGAAAATTTCTTTCACTGCTTGCCCTTGCCTAAAGCCAATTTCAACTAAAATTTGCCCAGTGCTTTTTAAGACACTTGGTGCTTGTTGGGCTAATTGTTTGTATAATAAAAGTCCATCCTCTTGCGCATACAAAGCAGACTCTGGCTCATATCGTTTCACACTTTCATCCATATCAGCTAATTCATCAATTGAGATATAAGGAGGATTAGATAATATGAGGTCAAATTTTTCAATGTCATTTTCTTCTCGCATGGGTGGCATAAATGGTAACAATAAATCCCCCATGACAAAATGAATATTGGCTTTCAAATTTTCCGCATTTTCCTTTGCCACACCTAATGCCCCAATGGAAATATCTGTCGCCCAAATTCTCCATTGCGGCCTTTGAAGAGCAACACTAATGGCAATTGCACCTGAGCCAGTTCCAATATCCACTACATTCATCGGCAAATTTTCATCGCCAATTTCAATTGCTTTCATTACTAATTCTTCGGTTTCTGGTCTAGGAATTAAGGTATCTGGTGTCACTTTAAATTCATATTCTAAAAATTCTGAGG
>JAITWV010000222.1 GCA_031285105.1 Streptococcaceae bacterium
TATTGTCGGTGGGGATACCTTGCAGCGTTTATCTGCACGTGATGACCGTGATGAAAAACACATCAGTCCATTACAGCTATCTGTTATTGAGCGTTGTATTAAGTTGTGGACCAATGAAGGAGATATTGTATTTTCTCCATTTGGCGGTATCGGAAGTGAACCATATCAAGCAAATAAGATGAAACGCCGAGCAGTTGCCATTGAGTTGAAACCGTCTTACTACAAACAAATGGTTAATAACCTCAAGCAATTGGAAGATGAACCAGAACAGATTGATTTATTTGAGGGACTATTTTAATGATTTATAACAATCACATCACGTATGAAGAATTGCTTGAACGTAAAAAGAACAAATTCAAAGCAACAGGCATCCAAGTCGAACAAGAAAAATTAAACAAGCATTTATTTCCATTTCAACGCGCTATTGTAGCATGGGCATTGAGAAAAGGAAAAGCTGCTTTATTTGAAAATACAGGACTTGGGAAAACACTACAACAGTTATCATGGGCAGAAGAAATTCATAAATACACCAATCAACCAGTATTGATTATTGCACCACTAGCTGTTGCATCTCAAACTGTTCAAGAGGCTGCAAAGTTCGACATCCATGCAAAACAAGTATTTGAAGAAGATGAAATATTTAATGGAATTAATATCACGAATTATGAACGGGTAGAAAAATTTGAACCTTCACAATTTTCCGGCGTAGTTCTAGACGAGTCGAGTATTTTAAAAAGTTTTATCGGAAGAACTTCGCAAATGATGATTCATCGCTTTGAACAAACACCGTATAAATTATGTGCTACGGCAACTCCGAGTCCGAATGACTATACAGAACTTGGGACCACTTCTGAATTCTTAGGGGTCTTACGAAAAGATGAAATGTTAGCTGAATTTTTCATCAATGATGTACAAGGTAAGAATAAACCTGGAGAAGATAGAGGTGCGATTGGATGGCGTTTAAAAGGACACAGTGAAGCTGAATTTTATAAATGGATTGGGACATGGGGCATGTTTATCTCTCACCCACGCGATTTAGGATTTGATGATGAGGGGTATGACTTGCCAGAATTAACTATCAATCCGATTGTTTTGGAATCAGAGGCTGATGTTGGGTCATTATTCCCAGTTCGTGCATCCACATTGACTGAGCGACGTGAAGCAAGAAATATGAGTTTAGAAGAACGCGCAAAGAAAACACTTGAGTTAGTTGAAACAGATCAAGAGAATCAATGGCTTATTTGGTGTAACTACAATAATGAGTCAGATTTACTAAAAAAGATTATCCCTGATAGTGTCGAGATAAGCGGTTCAGATAAACCAGAAGCTAAAGTCGATGGATTCATTGGTTTTTCCACAGGAGTTGTTAGAAATTTAATCACTAAGCCAAAGATAGCTGGGTTTGGGATGAATTGGCAGAATTGCCATCAAATGATATTTATGGGTATCTCAGATTCTTTTGAGCAATATTATCAAGCGGTTAGAAGATGTTACCGATTCGGACAAACAAAGCCAGTAAATGTATATATCGTCCTTTCAGAAAAAGAAATGAACATCTTAGACAACATCAAACGCAAACAGAAAAAGCATGATGAAATGGTCAAAAACATGAACGAAATCATGCACGAGATTTTGATTGCTGAAATCAATAATGTAACAGTTGAAGAGAAGATTTATGCACCAATGAAAAAAATGGAATTCTCAATGTAGGAGGGAATATGAGCAAAATCGAACTAATCAATGAATTAAGAAAAGTGGGGTGTGCCAATTGCGGCACATTTCACGAATTTGAAGATATGAAACAATCACGAAACATACATAAGACGCCGTTATGTAAGGAATGCTTTGGAAAAATCTATCCAAGCACTGTTAACAAACATCACGCGTTTTATTGCGAGTTGATGGAATTTCACAATTGCCTGTGGGATCGTGTGGACAACTTGCGCAAAAAAGTTAGCCCAGAAGAATTGCTTAGGCATAAACAGGTAGCATACGCATTTAGTGAATTTTTCCAAAAAGAATTAGAAATCAACAAACGTGATTTGGAAGATTTAAAAGAAGAAATGGAATTTTAGAGGTGTTAAATGACCACAAAAAGAGTTACTGAAAAGAAAAAAGAGTTTGCTAGGATTTACAAAGAGAATATTCATCTTAGTCGAAAAGAAATCGCAAATATTGCTGGAATTACCCAAACGTCAATCACTAAATATATCTATGATTGCGAATATCTAATGCTGCTTACAGAAGAAGAAGTGAATGCTACTTTAAGTCATAAGCGCAAGAATGGCGATACTGCAGATTTTGCAATTGATGAACGTGCCAAAATCACAGTAGTTAATTTTGGTACGTTTAAGCTTATCCCTCTTTATTTTCTACCAAAAGAAATTCATTGGAGTCGACGTTTTGGCAGGATAATTAGAAAGAATATTCAGCGCAAGACTTATGAAATTAGCTATATTGGTGGTATTTGTGAAGTGTGTATGTTTACAGGGGTGAAAAGATGAAACTATACCGCTATTTAGGTGAAGAGGAACTAGAAAAAATTTTACATGGCGAAACAATCGAAGGACGATACCACGCAAATGCTTTGACGACATCCAGAAATGAACGAGCAGTATATTTCTTAAAAGATAAAGCCGACGACAAAGAAAGCAAGTATACCATCTTCCAAGCACTGAACTTTTTGAAAGGTGTAGCAGATACGACATTCTTAGCTGAGTTTGAAGTTAGTCCTTTGTTAAATATTAAAAAGCATTATGGACTGTATGCAGACATCGAAAAAGATTTATCTGGTGATTTATTCGATGTGATGATGAACGCATTCAACACGAAGAAGATTAAATACCCAGAGTACACCGTGGCATCTTACTCAAACAGCAATTTCAAACTGACGAAACTTTGGATTGTTGATTGGGTGAACGATGAGTTTGAAGAAGTTGATTTAGAAAGATTATTGAGGGAAAATAAATGAGTTTAATTTTGACAGATGAAAAAATATTAGAAATTCGCAATAAAAACAGGCTTATGCGAAACCGACAGGCAGGGAAAATAATTCTTTCACCAGTAGCTTTTGCAAAACGTTTGGAGCTTGAAAGAATGAGAGCTTTGGAAGAACTAAACAATCATGAGTTTCCACCAGACATACATGCTGAGCTTGAGGCATTGAAGATTAAAAACGAGCGACTTAGCGATATATCAAGCGAAACGTGCGATATAAACGAGCGCTTGCGCAAAGACATAACGCTTTATCAAGAAAAAGTAAAATTAGCAAATGCAATTGGCGAGAGATATGCAAAAGAAGTAGAAAAAGCGAAAACAGTTGATTTGCCGATACAAATAGCAGATTGGCTGAAAGATTATAAAAATGGCGATACTTTATTTTACGCAATGAAGCAACTATCAGAAATCACGCCAGATAATCGTCCTTGGAAAGATTTGCGTGATTGGTGGAATCAGAATAATTGTGAACTATTCGCAAAAGCATGGCTCAATTGGCAAGACGGAGTACCACTTGATGAACAACCTTATATTAAAGTGATTGAGCCAGTCGAGAAGAAATTCCATGTGAAGAACAAGCTGACAGGGCAATTTCTTAGAGATTACGGTGGCGCAGATGGTTACTCGTATGGTACTGGTACGAACACTTTTTACAAGACTAAATTCACTCAGACAGAAATCGACGAACTAGGTAATATTGGCGATGTGGAACTTGTTGAGGTAGAAGAATGATTGAAATAGAATGCCCATATTGTGATGAAGTATTCGATGAAGAAATTACAGAATATATTTATAATTTACCGAATGAAACACAATGCCCACATTGTAATGAGTATATGGAATATGAGCTTGAGTTTGTACCGTACCTAGAATATGTGAGAGGTGTAAATGAATGAGCGAGAAAGTAGAAATGATTAAAATTGAAATGCCTCAAGAACAGTGGGAAAAAATGATGAAAGCACAAGAAATTGTTTTAAGACAAATTAATATTGTAGCAGTAACGGGTCTTGATTGCATTGTTTATTTTAGTGATGCACAAATTGAATTTATTGCGGAAGCGTTTATGTAGAGGAAAGCGAATGAAACTAAAAGATTATATTAAAGAGCGAAATCGCATAAGAAAATGTAGGCATAAAAATACTGTTTTGCTAGTAAGAAAACATTATGGTTTTGATGGTGATAGAACATGGGAAGATAGACTGTATTTTTGTAAGGACTGCTATAAAAAATATTGGGATGATTGGTGCGGAAGAGTAACACAAGAAGAATTTTCAGATATATCGGTAGGGACAGTATTTGAGGAGAGAGCGAATGAAAAAATTAAGTGATTATGAGCCACACGCAACACAAGACGTACCTTTCAAAAAAGGTGGCTTAAAACTTTACACACAAGAAGAAGTAAAACAGATTATCAAAGATTACACGCATAGAATTGAAACAGCGTTTTCTGATGAGTATTTGCTAGATATTATGCAAGAATTTTTGGAGGACTAGAATGAAAAGTTATTGATGGCGAAGCACCAGGACATGTTCGATATTGTGAAGATTGCGAGGAAGAAAATGAAGAAGTTTGAAATAGGAGACAATCTTTTAGTTGCTATTGTCGTAATTGGCATACTTATATTTTTAAATATTGTTTTTTTGTCATAATAATTTTTACAAAAGGAGATGTGAATGAATACAAAAGGATATTGCCAGAAATTAGTAAGACAGTACCAAGAAGATTTAGAACCACTCCGAAAACGAAGTCAAAAATTAACAGCACAATTAGCTAATGCGCATTGTGATCTATTAAAAAATGAACTGAGAATCGTCAATGGCATGATTAGCGATACCAACTACTCAATCAACTGGATGAAACATTTCCGTGAACCAGGCAATCGAAGGGAAATCACAAGAAGAAGTCAATTGCAGCGAACGATGTTGATTGACTCAATGGATTATTTTGGTGAACTAATTGGCGATTCTGTAGTTGAACCAAATCAAAAAGAAGTGGCAGAATTAGAAAACATCCTTAATTCGTTAAGTCCAAGAGAAAAAGAAGCGATGTGGTTACATAAAGGGTATGGTTACACTCACAGTGAGACAGCTGACCTAATGGGTATCTCAATTGGCACTGTGAAAACCAATATTTTCAGGGCTTTTGGTAAGATTCACCTAGCCAAAGCAAGTAAAATGCAATCCTTGTCAACCGTTTGCCACCTATAAGTGAGGGGTCGAATTTGACTGAATAGACGAAGAACACCCAACAAAAATATGTAAGACCTGCCATGACCAGAAAACTGGAGTGGTAGGCTTTTTATTTTATACAAAAAAGGCGGTGAGAGATATGAGTGAACATGATAATTTCGATAGTATCAAAGGTTTTGATGAGCTGAACGACTATCAAAGAAGTGCATTAGTCAAACTACTTGAGCCAGATTCAACGCTGCTAGGAGTATCGAAAGAGTTAGATATCCCATACTCCACGCTTTGGTACTGGGTGAACAGGCATAAAGTGTTTAAGAGCGTGCGTAGTAAATTGGTCAATCAAGCATTTAAAACAGCAGAACTTGAAGCCAAAAATACGTTGCTTAATCTACTCAGAAATAGCAAGAACGAACAAGTGCAATTAAAAATCGCTATTTGGCTAGTCGAAAATGCCTCGAAAGAAAACAAAGCGAAATTACGCAAATTAAATGCAGAAGCTGCTTTGGTTGAACATCAAATTTCAACAATCAACAAGTACGCAAATCCAGAAGAGGACAATGGATTGATGGATGCGTTGAACCAGACAGAAGATGATTTGTGGGAGGATTTGACAGATGAAGTTCAATAAATTCTCTAAAAAACAACGTCAAGTCATGAAGTGGTGGACAAAGAACAGCCCATTCAAAGACCGTGACATTTTAATCTGTGATGGTGCGGTGCGTTCTGGTAAGACGCTCAGCATGTCCATGAGTTATACCTTTTGGGCAATGGAGCATTATCAAGATAAAAACTTTATTTTTGCTGGTGTAACGATTAGTGCTTTGAAGCGTAACGTGACCAATGATTTAGTTGAAACGCTAAAAGGTTTGAAACAGTTTCATGTCAAAGAACACATATCAGAAGCATACATTGATGTAACGTATCAGCAAAAGAAAAATCGTTTTTATTTATTTGGTGCAGACAATGTTAAATCACAAAATAAAATACAAGGATTAACCGCTGCGGGTGCATTTTTAGATGAAGCAGCATTAATGAGTGAGGACTATATCAAACAAGTACAAGCGCGTCTATCTGTCGAAGGAGCGAAG
>JAITWV010000235.1 GCA_031285105.1 Streptococcaceae bacterium
TTCAGCGATTACTCCTAGTTATAGGCTTGCGAGATGGAATAGTTTTTCAAGTGTCCTTCTTGAAAAACTATGGAATCGATCCGGCTACAGCAGGGCGGACACCCTAAGCGCAGAGCCAAGCCACCCGAAAATTCGCAGTCCATAATTCACAAACGTCCTTCTTTCCAACTTCAATTTAACTTACGATGTACTAAATCGACAACCAACCACCTCACTTAATAAAAAATGCCTATGAACACCACATTCACAGGCAATACTTAAACTATTCATTAAGAACTTTTAAACTTATTTTTCATTCGCACCAACACAATCACTAAAACAACCACTGCTATCAAAAGAATCCCCAAAGAAAACCAAAGAACCCACGAAACACTCGGTTGATTATTTACCACCGTTACATCTTGATGATTCAGTTCACTCGCTTTTCTTGAAGTAATAGTAAATTCCCTTTCAAACGTCCACTTAGAATTAAATTTTTGCCCCTTCTCATCTTGATATTGACCAGTTTCACTTTTATCACCAAAAATGCTCATATTCAATTGATATTTTCCTGCTTCAAAACTTTGTCCGTCTCCTATTGGAATTGGGAAGTCGAAATTGGTATTTGGGGCCATTTTCATATTTTCTTTGGTTGTTTGAAAAAGAAGATCTGGGTTATCTATCCCTTTGACTACTGCGTTTATCTGCATATCTTGTAAGTAGGCCATATTGATATTTTGAAGATTAGCAAAAATCACATTGCGATAATTCAATTGACTGGCTTTGACTTCATTGAGTTTAAGATTCGCTGTGATTGGATTTTTATTTTGTTGCATTAATAAGGCAATTACATATTGATATTCATTATTGACACTAAATGATTCTGAGTTTTGCGTTTGTTTTGATTGATCAATTTGTTGCTTAAAGGTTAATCCTCCTGCAATAACTCCATCAAATTTTTCCTCAGGCATTCGAATGATAATATCAATGGTTTTCGTTTCCCGAGCGCTTAAAACCACTTGTTTTGGAAAACTGGCTAATTTAGTTATATCATATTTTAGCGTTTCATCTGGTTGAATGGTATTTGGTGAATATTCTACCACACCATTAACGTTCGTTGTTGCTTGTGCTAGTGCGATATTGACTTTAATTGGTTCATCTGTTGTGTTCAAAACGGCGACTTGAATCGTTTGAACTTCTTTTGGTGCTAAGACTAAGCTAAAATAGCCAAGTCCTTCTTTTGCTTGGTTAGCTGGCATGACTGGACTAATACTAAAAGCAAATTCCGAGGCAAAAGTTGGTGATGTGGATAAGAAACTAAAGAACAGAAAGAAAATTGTTATAAGGTAGCAGCGTTTTTTAGTCATTTTCACTCCTCCTGAACTTCTTTGTCGTCTTTGTTTTTTCTACGTTTCCAAAGTAAAAACCAAAGAATTAAAAGAAGAATAATCACAATTAAGCCAATAATGACATACCAATACCAGTCAATTCCTTGTTTGACTGTAGGGTCACTGGCATTAAGAGCGCGAGCAACGTCTCCTTCGATGACAAATTCCTTTTCAAAATGCCAATAATAAGCAAATGTTTCTTGCACCCCTTGCACATTATTAATTTTGTATTTGCCAAATTCATCTTTTAGTCCCCACACGCTCATCACTAATTTATAACGACCTGGCTGCAGCGGTTGACTATATTCATTTTCAGGCATAACTCCTGGGTAAGAAACGGGAATGGGAAAATCAAAATTGGTATTTGGTGCCATTTGCATATCTTCTTTTGAGGTTGTAAAGTGAATATTAGGGTGCGTAATTCCAGTTACTTGAGCATCCACACGCATATTAAACAAATAACCTTTTGCCGCATTTTGTAAATTCGCACTAATGATATTTCTTCCATTAAACTGTGCTGCTTTTACCGTATGCAAACTTAAATCGGGCTTTACTGTGGTGGTGGTTTGCTGCATGGAAAGTCCTACTACATATTGGTATTCGTTGATAATATTGTAGCCACCCGTAGTTTTTTTGGGTTGCTCACTTTGACTCGTTGCATCTTTAAAGGTAATCCCACCAGCAATAAGACCGTCAAATTCTTCTTTTGGCATGGTCACTTTAAATTCTAAATTTTTGGTTGAATGCGGTGCAAGTGTCACAGCTGAAGGAATGTTCACTAAATCTTTAAGAGCAAATTTTAATGTAGCGTCTGGTTGAATTTTATTCGGATTGTATTCAACGACTCCATTCAGATTCGTCGTTGCATTTGCCAGCTCAATTACGACATCTATTGGTGTATCATAATTATTTAACAGCTGAATGGTTAATGTTTGTTCTTCACCTGGTTTTAATAATAAGTCAAAATAACCTTTTCCTTCTTGCGCTTGATTATCAGGTAAAATCGGATTGACTGAAAAACTAAATGAATTGGCTTGAGACTCTAAGCTAAAAATAAGAGCAAGAAAAGGTAATAACAATAAGTAGAGTATTTTAAATTTCTTCATTTTCGCCTCTCCTTTCTAATGTCTAGGCAGATACTTCTTATTTCCCTCATTATAAGAGAAAAGGCAAAATAAGGGAAAAGATAACTAAATTAGGTTGGTGTCTAAAACATAAAAGCAGACTAACAAAAAATGCTAGTCTGCTCATTGCTATTATTTTGTTTTCATTTCACCTGCTGGATAATAATCGCCTTCTTTCATGTCTTTGAAAATAACATGAATGGCATCAGCTGGTGCTTTAGTATGTTTCATAACAGTTTCTGTAATTTCTTTAGCCATTGCTTGTTTGGCTTCGACTGTACGTCCTTCAAATAAATCAACTGTGATAAATGGCATAATTTTTTTCTCCTTGTAATAAAATAATACTCACTTTAGTACATCGTAAGTGATTTGGAGTTTGTGAAATACTAAGACGCTCAGGCGTTCTTCATTTACGAGTTTTCGTATATGGGCTGCGGTCTGGTGTTCAGGTGGTGGTGGCTGCTGTGGTGGGACGCAAGCAGCTTTTTTGGAAAGAAAAACACTTTCCAAAAAATCTCATTCCTTAATCGGCTAGGGGTTTTCTAAGCGCGGAACGCGCTAAGAAAAGCCCACGCTACGCCGATTTCCCTTGTA
>JAITWV010000283.1 GCA_031285105.1 Streptococcaceae bacterium
TAATGTAATGAAGCGTAAGTAGGTCTGGAAAGCTAATATTGCTAACAATTAGATTTTAGTTTTCTGTTTTTTAAATTTATTTCAATTACACTGGATCAAGCAAAGTGATGAGGGATAAATTGTCTATGCAAACGATTAAAAGGAGCGAAACAACAATGACCAAAGTATTCATGTATAAAAAATGCAAAACTTGTCCATATAAACTTGGGTATATAAAATGCATCGTATTTCCTTGTCGTAAATGTATAGGAGACAATCGTAAAGACCATCCTTTTCCGATAACAATAATAAAAAAGGAAAAAGAAAAAAGAGCTTTATAGATGACGATTTATTCTTGAGAAAAATGAACATTGACTAGCATGGATTTATAAATAAAATATACAAGTTGTTTTATGTACTTTCTTGATTTTATTGGTTTGTATGATTCATTTTCTTCAAACTTCCTTATCATCTACGGTCGAAGAAGAGTTGGTAAATCAACATTAATCAATCATTTTATAAAAGACAAACCAGCCATTTTCTTTCAAGCGGTTGAATCTTCTTCTTTAATGAATTTACAATATCTCTCACAAAGAATTAATGAGTTCAAATATGGTGAGGATTTAAATTTTTCAGCAAGTCACTCTGATTTCAGACAAGCACTGTTAGAAATCAATGAACTAGCAAAACAATCGCCAGAAAAACTGATTTTTGTAATCGATGAATTTCCCTATTTAGTTGAAGCCGAAAAAACGATTGCTTCTGTGCTTCAGGATGTAATTGACAATGTATTCAAACACAATGACAATATCATGTTGATTTTATGTGGCTCTTCGATGTCGTTTATGAAAAAACAAGTGCTTGGAAGTAAAAGTCCTTTGTATGGAAGAAGAAGTGCGCAGTTTAAATTATTGCCGTTTACTATTTTTGAAACCGCCCTTTTTTTAGATACATTAAGTAAAGAAGAAATTGTCACTTATCACGGCATAACTGGTGGTATTCCTCAATATTTGGAATTTATAGATACCGCTGCTACAATCGAGCAAAACATCAATCAGCTTTATTTAACGAATGGTGCACCGCTTTTAGAAGAACCGCACAATCTTTTAAAGCAGGAACTAAGAACACCAGCGACTTATAATGCTATTTTAAACGCAATTTCTCAAGGAAGAAGTAAATATAATGACATCGCCTCAATCATGAATATCGCAAGTGGTACGCTAAATAACTATTTGAACAATTTAATTGATTTAGGCATTGTGATGAAAAAAGTATCCTTTTCAGACTCAAAAGCAAGAAGGCCTGTTTATCAAATAAAAGATGGTATGTTTCGTTTTTGGTTTCGTTTTATAGATGGAAATACAGAAAGAATTATTCGCAATCGTACAAGTGTGTTGTCACAAAAGATTATGCAAGAACTTTCGCAATTTTTAGGTACAACTTTTGAGGAAGTAGCGATGGATTGGATTTGGGAAAACACAACGCTAGGATTTGAGCCAAAGTCAGTTTGTTCTTGGTGGGGACATGATTCGATTGAGAAAACTCAGGTAGAAGTAGATATTGTAGCTCCTGATGATACGAATAAGATTGGGATTATTGGTGAGTGTAAATGGCGAGATGCTCAAAATTTAGAAAATAAAATGATTGATACGCTTATTCATAGAAGTGGGTTGGTTCCAAGTATTCGCAAAAAAGAATTGTATTTTTTTGTTAAGGAAACGAAAGTGAGTTTTAGTGAATATGCGAAAGAAAATGATGTGCGAGTGATTGAATTAGATTCGATGTTTTAGAAAATGAAAAGAACTTGCTAGAATGGTGCAAGTTCTTTTCGTTTATTTACATGATTCAACTGTTGGATGGTTGTCCCTTTCGGCAAATGGTGCTAGCTTAATTGTTTTTAGTTCATTCGTTAAAGCACCCATTTTATGCACCTTCTAGTGTTTGGCCTTTTCAATTTTGAGTGATATTAAATGACCAAACTCTCTTTTAAAATCGGGGATTATCCATAAGCAATCTGATCAAACGTATCATGAGCAAAAAGTAAGTCGTTTGGTTTGGCGATACCTTTTAAAAGTAATATCATCAACAATTCAGCATTTGCATTAGGTTTGGTACGTCCAACTTCCCAGTTTTTAACGGTGTGTACGTCAACATTCAACATTTGCGCAAATTCTTTTTGTGTCATATTAAGATAAATACGCAGTTGTAAAATCGGTGCTGGTAAGTCAAATTTATAATTTGCTTCTTTAAACAAGTGAACAGCATTTTCAAAAGCGAGTTTCTTTTGATGTTCCTCGTATAAAGGCATTAATTTTGACAATATACGTTTATAGGTTGTAACGTCTTTTGCAGCACCAACAAGGATTTTATCAAATGTTCCTTGTGAAATAGAAAAGTTATCCGCAGCTTCATCAAATGGAATTTCCAATGCGTTCAATATCTGCTGTATTTTCATTCCTTGATCATAGTATGGTGTTTGCTTGAATGGATTTGATTTGTTAGATGAATTCAACATTTTTGGTCCTCCTTAAAAACGAATCAATTTTTTTAAATCTGTTGAAGAAAGTACCCCTAGCGAAACGTCTGTTAAATCGTTTTGTTTCTTCTTATCAAAAACACTAACCAAATATTTTTGATACGTTATAAATTCTGTGTCGGTTATCCTATCTGAAATCAACGCTATTTCATTTGAAACAAGGAAAACGCCGCGAATAATACTCGCCCCACGCACATTAAAGTGTTTGTTCCACGATTTTGAAATGTCTTTTGGAATGTTCAGTCGAAATTCAAAAAATCTTTCCGAATTGGCGATTGGTGATTTTCCTAGTAATTTCTTGACTAGCTCAATTTCAAAAGAAAAAATATTTCCATCAACCATTAATTTCAACTTAACTATTGTCCCCATTCTAAAAGTATCCCATTTCTTAGGATGCCAAGTTGTTAATTCTTGTAAAGCCAAGTTGATTAATTCTAACTTACCTGAGTTATCGCATTTGTCATAATCATTTGCTAACAATTGCAAAAACATACTAGGTTCGTTTTCTTTTGGAATAAACCCGGTATCAGTTGTTAAAGCATTCCAAGATGGAAATTGGTTCAACGTTTCGATTTTAATTTTCATTACACACCCCTTATTCATTGTATAGTATTTTGATTGTATCATCAATAATTAAGGTTACTTTAATTAACCAAAATTCTATGGAAGAGTTTAATGAAGTGAAGTAAAGCAAAATGATTATTCATTCAATGGCTTGAAAAATGAAAAGAACTTGCTAATTAGTTGCAAGTTCTTTTTATTCTTTGCTCAATTTTCCAGTTGAACAAACGATATCGTTTCATTTGTTTTCGCTAAATCTTTCGGATCAATTCTTTGTTCCAAAATTAACCTTAACAATAATTCAGCTTGTGGATTTGGCTTTGTCCGCCCACTTTCCCAATTTTTTACGGTTTGAACATCGAGAAACAATAATTGAGCAAATTCTTTTTGTGTCATTTCTGAATACAACCGAATTTGCTTGATTAATAGAGAATTAATTATTCGCCCGTTTTCTTTTTCGTAGAGTTTTTGCGCAGAACTTAGACGTCTTTTTTTCATGACTTGTTTGTATTCTGGCTCTAAGCTTTTCAAAATGACACGATAAATAAATGGATCACTCCAACGACCAACCAAAATATTGTCAATTTGTTTTTTGGGTATAGAAAAATCATTTGCTAAATCGATTGGCTGTTTTCCGATTCTATCTAACATTTCTTGAATTGCCATCCCCTCTTTATAGTAAGGAGTTTGTTGCAATGGATTTTCATTTTTTGAAAGTATAAGCATATTTTCACCGACCTTTTTTAAAACAGCAGTCATGTTATTCAACCAAAAGACTGTTCTTTAATATTCGTTTGCTCATAAACGGCTGCAATTTCTTCGGGTGTTAGCGTTTCGTTTAATAAAAATGTCAATAATAGGCTCGTGCTTGTATTGGGAATTGCACGTCCATTTTCCCAATTTTTAACAGTTTGTACGCTGACTAAAAATAAATCAGCAAATTGTTGTTGTGTCATGTCAAAGTACGCTCGTAATTGACGAATGATAAATTTTTCTGTGAATGTATAGCCTGCTTCTTTAAAAAGATACTTCGCTGTTTCTAGTTGTTCGCGCTTAATGTGGTTTTCGTACTCTGGTAATAATTTTTTCATAATGATTCCGTAAATAAGTTCATTTTCTGAAAGACCTGCTAGGATACGCTCCATTTCGTTTGTTGGAATCCCTAAATCTTTTGAAAAATCAATATAATCTATTCTCAATTCACGTAACATATGTTGGATAGTTGTGCCTTTTTCGGCAAATGGTGCTAGTTTAATTGTTTTTAGTTCATTCGTTAAAGCACCCATTTTATGCACCTCCTAGTGTTTGGACTTTCTTTTTTATTTTGTGATTTGAAAGCAAAACAGCTGATACATCCGTCAAATCATCAATATTATTACTTTTGTCGAATATGCTTATCATGTACTTTTCGTACGTCAGCCGCTCTTTTTTAGTAGTGGTATCAATGACAACAGTTTTGTTTTGTGAAGTGAGAAAAATGGCACGTAATATGCTCACTCCACGCTTTTTGAATAAGCGATTCCATTGTTTGTGTATATCAGTAGGAATATTCAATCTCATTTCAAAAATTCGCTCAGATGAGACTAATGAATTTCTTCCGTTGATTTTTTTGATTAATTCAAGCTCAACATGGTACGTTTCATTATTTATTGCGAAAATCAATTTATCTGTTCGTCCATCTTCAAAACGATCCCAACGTTGAATATCCCATTTGCTAACTTCTGAAAAAGCAGTATCGAGTAAAACGATTTTTCCTGCATTATCGGAAATTTCTTCGTTATCAAGTAAATTTTGTATGAATGTTGTTGGTTCGTTTTTAGGTGGTATTAATTCACTATTGGTTTTTATTACATTCCAACTCGGAAAACCTTTTAATTTTCTTGATTCAACCTTCATTTACTTCCCCCCATAACTATAATATAGCATTAACTTATATATATTTCAATTTATGGATAATTTATTTAACCTTAAAGAAATGTTTTACGCATTATCCTTCTTCACAAAAACCCGCGAACCCACAACGATAAAAGTCAATATCCCCACGCCAAATGAAACAAGAAAAGCCACATGCATACCTGACAAGAAAACATCAGGTCGTGATGAAATATATTCGGTGACACGTTTGCCATATTGTGCACTCATTGTCGCAAATAAGGTGGTCGTAGCTAGTGAAATTCCGATAATCATTCCCAAATTTCTGGCTAGTGCGTTAATCGAACCTGCCACTCCAAGATATTTCGGCTCAACGGTACTCATGACTAGCGCACTGTTCGGTGATTGGAAAAGTCCAGTGCCTAGTGCATTTATCGCGGTAATCAAGATGATGGTAAACATGGATGAGTCTGCATTTAAGCGAGTATAGCCAAATTGTGCGAAAACGACAAAGACAATGCCAATCGCGGTTAATATTTCTTTGTTCCATTTATCCGCAATCACGCCTGCAATCGGTCCAACAATCATCATTACTATCGGAAAAACCATCATTAGACCACCTGCGACTCCTGGCGAGAATTTGAGGTAACTTTGTAGATAAAAGGGCATGATAATTGAAGCAAAAAAGTTCGTGACAAAAATTAAAAGCGCTGAGATGAGGCTAATGGTAAATAACTTGTTTTTGAAAATATCCAATTGAATCATCGGTGCTTGAGCTATTTTTTCTTTTTCGAGGAATAAAATGAATAAGATGACTGCAATAACCAAGCTAATTAAAACAGGTGGGGAAGTAAAACTAGTATTTTGTCCGATTTCGATGCCTAAGAATAAGAGTGAAATGGCAAAGAAAAATAAAATCGTGCCAGACCAGTCGATTAATTTTCGATCAAAAGGAGTAGCGATATCATCTTTTGGAAACAGTTTTTGACCCATAAGCATGGCGATTATTCCGATTGGTACATTGACCCAAAAAATATAACTCCACGGCATAAATTGCAAGATAATTCCACCTAAACCAGGACCGGTTACTGCACCTAATGAGACAAAAATGCCAATAGTTGCCATTGCTCTTGCACGTTGATGTGGGGGAAAACAGCTTGTTGTGATGCCGAAACTGTTACTCATGGTCATAGAAGCGCCGATTGCTTGGATGAAACGGGCGAATAATAGGAAATAAATGCCTAGATTAAAGCCAGC
>JAITWV010000265.1 GCA_031285105.1 Streptococcaceae bacterium
GCTACACCTTAAAACAATTAGAGCGTGACGGGATTACTTTACCAATTGAAGAAGGTGATTTGGAGTTATTGAAAAATCATACAGTCGATTTCATTTCGTTTTCTTATTACGCTTCTCGTGTGGGCCAAGCTGAAGAATTTCAAACAGAGTCAACAGAAGGCAATATGTTTAATACAGTGAAAAACCCTTATTTGAAAGCATCTGAATGGGGTTGGCAAATTGATCCAATCGGCTTACGCATTACATTAAATCAAATGTATGACCGCTATCAAAAACCTTTATTTATCGTGGAAAATGGCTTAGGTGCGGTTGATATTCCAGATGAAAATGGTTATGTGGATGATGAATATCGGATTGAATATATGCGTCAACATTTAGCTGAAATGATTAAAGCAGTTGAAATTGATGGGGTGGACTTACTTGGCTATACTTCATGGGGCTGTATTGATTTGGTTTCGGCTGGAACTGGTGAAATGAAAAAACGTTATGGCTTCATTTACGTTGACCGCGATAATGAGGGCAATGGGACGTTAAAACGCACGAAGAAAAAATCATTTGATTGGTATAAACAAGTGATTGAAACGAATGGTGCGGATTTAGGTTAATTACCTAAGAAAAATTGCAAATAAAAAAGATGTAAGGAATTATCCTCGCATCTTTTTTTGCGGTATTATATCAAAATAATAGTGCTTTCTTGCGTCCACTCATTACTCACACAAACACCTGAATCCTTCAGTTAACGTGTCCCGCATTTTCCGATTTCGTTCAAGTGTACAAAACATGTACATGAAATCCAAATCGACTCATCGCATGTGTGAATAGTAACACGATTAAGGTCTAAGTGCAACCATTGCATTGGCTAAATTGGCAAATTCTTGTAAACTTAATGTTTCTCCGCGACGTTTGGGGTCAATTTGTGCTTGTGCAAGTGCTTGTTCATACCATTGTTTATTCACATCTTCTTTTCCGAAAACGTGTAAGAGGTTGTTCCATAAAGTTTTACGACGCAATTCAAAAGCCGCTTTGGTTAGACGGAAGAAAAAGTCCTCATCAACTACTTCAACGGCTGGCTTGTCACGTTTGGTTAATTTTAAAATCGCTGAGTCAACATTCGGTTGTGGCACAAAAACGGTTTTTGGTACGATAAATGCAGTCTTTGCATGCATATAATATTGAACCGCAATGGATAATGAGCCATACGCTTTCGTTCCTGGTACAGCTGAAATACGGTCGGCCACTTCTTTTTGCATCATGACAACCATTTCTTGAATTTCCAAATCACTTGCCAACAAATGCATCAAAATAGGCGTAGTAATGTAATAAGGTAAATTAGCGATTACTTTAATTGGTAGCTTTTCACTAAATAGTTCTTGCGTTGTTTTGATAATATCCGCTTTTAAAATATCTTGATGCACAATTTGCACGTTTGGGTAAGGTGACATGGTATCTTCTAAAACAGGAATTAAGCGATCATCAATTTCAAAGGCGATTACTTCTTTCGCATTTCTGGCTAAATGTTCAGTTAAAGCGCCGATTCCTGGTCCAATTTCAATAGCATTTGAGTTTTCGTCTAATTCAGCTGTTTCAACGATTCTTCTTAAAATATTTGGCTCGGTTAAGAAATTTTGACCTAAGCTTTTTTTGAACGAAAATCCATGTTCTTTTAAAATTTCTCGTGTTCTTGATGGTGTTGCGATGTCTTTATATTCACTCATTATTTATTTTCTCCATAGCTTCTTCAAACTCTTCTTTAGTTATTCTAAACATTTTTAAGCGTTTTACAAGCTGTTTGCCGTTTGTATAGCCAATTCTTAATTCATCACCTAATTTTTCTCTTAGCGCTTTTGCATTTACTCCAGCTAACAAACCATAATCGGTTAAAAGGCTACGGGGGATTTCTTCATAATTTCCTTCAACGAATGGTGTGACGACTTTTTTTAAGGCAAGTAAAATCGTCTCATTACTTGCATGTTCAACGCCTAGTGAGGTACCTTTGGATTTTGAGTTTGGTTTGGCTGATTGACGAGCTAAAAAGGCGTGTTTGGCATCAGGAACTTCTTGCATGATTATTTTGCGAATCTTCTCACCTGAAAAATCCGGATCGGTAAAAACAATCACTCCACGAATATCAGCAGCGTGTTTGATTTGACCCAGAATTTCTTCATTAATTGCTGAACCAATCGTTTCAATTGTGTCAGCATTCACCACTTCTTGTATGCGTTTGGTATCACTTTTGCCTTCAACGACAATGATTTCTTCAATTGTTAATTTTTCATCCATTTTCATTAATCCTCAATAAACGATGGGCATTTTCTGTCGTAATCTTTGCCACTTCTTCTACACTCATACCACGTAATTCAGCAATTTTTTCAACAACATATCTTGTATAACCTGTTTCATTTCGTTTGCCTCTAAATGGTACTGGCGAAAGATAAGGAGCATCGGTTTCCACTAATAAACGTTCTAGTGGCACCATTTTAGCAACTTCTTGCACCTCAATGGCTTTTTTAAAAGTAACTACCCCACTAATTGAAATATGCAAACCTAAGTCTAAAAATCGTTTTGCCCACTCAACATCTCCTGAAAAACTATGCATAATTCCACCAGTTTTATGCACCTGCTCACTTGCTAGCACCTGATAAGTGTCCTCAATTGCATCACGTGTATGAATTGCAAATGGTAAATTCACCTCACGAGAAATAGCTAATTGTCTGCGAAAAACGCGTTCTTGCACCTCTTTGGGATCTTCCATCCAATGATAATCCAAACCAATTTCACCAACTGCCACAACTTTGGGCAATTCATACAAAGGCATTAACCAATTTTCAATTTTATTGGTATAGCTGCCTGCTTCAGTTGGATGCCAGCCAATTATTGAGTATATACTATTGAAATTTCTAGATAATTCTAATGATTTATTAATAGTTTCATAATCGAACCCCACCACCGCCAGCTCACTTACTCCGAGCTCTTTTGCCCTTTGTAACACAGATTCTTCCTCACCATGAAAGGCTTTTACGTTTAAATGTGTATGTGTATCAAAAATCATTTTGTTTTCCAACTTCCTAATTGTAATGTTTTTTTAATAATAAAATGATTGCGCTTACTCTCTTTAGGTCTTACAATGGTAAGTATAAGGCAAGTGTGTTCGAATGTAAATTTTTTTGAAATATACAAGATTTAATTAATATTCATTTTAATAATAGTTTATTGTATATTTATAACAATTTTTTCAACACGTTCGTTTTCATAATCTCATGAAAGGAGGTAAAAATCATGCCGTTAGCAACGAGTTTATTAATTAACTCTAGCAAATCAATCCAAGCAATTCAAATTGAAAAAGACTATGCGTTACCAAAAGCTGTCGTTCTTGGAATGCATACAAAGTTAAGAGAGTTACAAGGTCGCAATTTTAATAGTCAAAGAATTGAACATACACTTGAAACTTATGCCGCGACTAGAGGATGGTTTGATTACATATGCGATGTTTCTTGTGAAGAAAGTGGCAAAGCAGTTTGTCTATTTTATAACTGGACAGGGTATGTGAAATTCATTATTGAGTTAGCTTAGGATTTATTTTTATGCCAAGACCAAAGAGTAAAGATGAACTTCAAGTACTCGCTGAAGAATAGTTCGAGTCTATGTGGCAGATTATTGAAACTATGCCAGTGAAAACGAAGGAAGCCCCTTTTCATTTTGATCAAAAATTACTTGAAAAAGAAGCTCATTGGTCAAGAGATAAGAATATTCGCGATGTTTTAGTACATTTGTATGAATGGCATCAACTTCTTTTGTTGTGGGTGAAGGAAAATAAGGATGGAAAGGAGCACCCTTTTTTACCTGCACCGTATAATTGGAAAACTTATGGTTTGATGAATATCGCTTTTTGGCAAAAGCACCAAGATACAAGTTATGAAACAGCTGTTAATCTTGTGCAAGCAAGTCATATCGATGTCATGCGCATGATTGACGAACATACAGATGAGGAATTATTTACAAAGAAATTTTTTTCTTGGACAGGCACAACTAGTCTAGGAAGTTACTGTATATCAGCAACATCTGCACACTATGATTGGGCGATTAAGAAATTAAAATTGCATATCAAAGTTTGTAAGATTGAAGGAAATAGATAAAATAGTAAAAAAGAGGATGAAATAGCCCTCTTTTTTTATGTATAACAAAAAAAATTTGGGTATAAAATAAAGAAAAAAGAGGTAGTTTATGTATTTAGAAAAAACAACACAAGCGTTTGAAGAAATTTTTGGAAAGAAAAAAACAACAAGCTTTTTTGCTCCAGGTCGTATCAATTTAATCGGTGAGCATACGGATTATAATGGCGGTCATGTGTTTCCTGCTAGTATCACAATCGGTACTTTCGGTGTAGCAGCTAAACGTGAAGACAATTTGGTAAAAGTTTATTCGTTAAATTTTAAAAAAGTAGGCGTCATCACCTTTCGTTTAGATGAATTAAGTTATAAAACAGAAGATGATTGGGCAAACTACATTAAAGGCTACGTTTTGAAACTAAAAGAAGCTGGTCATCAGATTAACTCTGGTTTAGAATTAGTGATTTTTGGCAATATTCCAAACGGAGCAGGTCTTTCATCTAGTGCCAGTGTTGAAATGTTAGCTGGTATCATTTTTAAAGAGTTTTTCCAATTAAATTTGCCAACTTTAGAAATGGTCAAATTAGGAAAATTAGTTGAAAATGACTATATCGGTGTCAACTCTGGGATTATGGATCAATTTGCGATTGCTTTTGGTGAAGTTGATAAGGCTATTTACTTAGATACAAACACTCTAAAATACGAAATGGTTCCAGCTGCCTTTGGTGAAAATGTAATTGTCATTATGAACACCAACAAACGTCGTGAATTAGCTGACTCAAAATATAATGAACGTCGTGGTGAATGTGAAGAAGCTTTGGCACGTTTACAAACAAAATTAGCTATTCAAAGCCTAGGTGAATTAACCAAAGAACAATTTGATGCCAATACCTCTCTTATTGGTGACGAGGTTTTAATTAAACGTGCCAAACATGCTGTTTATGAAAATCAACGGACCCAATTGGCTTTAAAGGCACTAAAAAAAGGGGATTTAGTAACTTTTGGTCAATTATTAAATGCATCACACCAATCACTCAAAGAAGATTATGAAGTAACCGGAATTGAACTGGACACTTTAGCACAAACAGCACAAAAGGTCGAAGGTGTTTTAGGTGCACGTATGACTGGAGCTGGCTTTGGCGGTTGTGCGATTGCTTTGGTAAATAAAGATGCAGTTGAAAAGTTAAAAGAAGTCGTTTTTCAAACATACAAAGAAGTAACTGGATTACAAGTTGATTTTTATGTGGCTCAAATTGGTCAAGGTGCTAGGGTGTTATAATGAAAAATTTAGTTTCTACTATTCATGAAAGGGGATGAAATAGTGAAAACAGCTCAGGCAATCCATGATTTTATCCAACTAGCAATCCAAAATGGCTCGTCAACATTAATGGATAAAATTTATCTTGAAAATAAAGTTTTAGCATTTATTGGCGAACACTCAATGCAGCCAATCACTCAAACGATTTCAAATCAACCACTTGAATTACTTGATATTTTGATTGAAACAGCTAGAAAAAATGAAGTCATTCAAACAACAACCGATCAAGAAATCCTAAAAGCACAATTAATGGATATTTTAACGCCAATGCCTAGCCAAATAAATCAAGCATTCAAGGATTTGTTGAAAAAAGATAGCCAACAAGCAACAAATTATTTTCATAACTTAAGCAAAAAAAATAATTATATTCAAACTAGAGCCATCAGTAAAAATATCCATTATCTACATGAAACCAAATACGGTGCGATTGAAATTACAATTAATTTGTCGAAGCCAGAAAAAGACCCAAAAGAAATTGCTCAAGCTAAATTTGTAAAAGAAATGAATTATCCAACTTGTCAATTGTGTATGGAAAATGAAGGCTATTTAGGACGAGTCAACTACCCTGCTAGAAGTAATCATCGTATTATTCGGCTTGACTTAAATGAGGAGCAATGGGGGGTTCAATATTCACCATACGCTTATTTTAACGAACATTCAATTGTCTTAAATACCAAGCATATTCCCATGAAAATTGATCAACGAACATTTGATAATTTATTTGCTTTTGTTGATAAATTTCCACATTATATGGTTGGTTCTAATGCTGATTTGCCAATAGTTGGTGGTTCAATTTTGACCCATGATCATTATCAAGCAGGCAATCATGAGTTTCCAATGGCAAAAGCAAAGGTACGTAAAGTCGTAACACTTCATGCCTTTAAAAATATCACAACAACCATTCTTGACTGGCCAATGAGTGTCTTGCGTTTACAAGGTGAAAATAAGTCTGATTTAGTTCATGCCAGTCTTTTTATTTTAGACAAATGGAAAAATTACTCTGATGAAAGTGTGCAAATTGTCGCAAAAACCGCTGATAGTATTGAACACCACACCATTACACCCATTGTTAGAAAACGTGAGTCTGTTTATGAAATTGTTTTGGTTTTACGAGATAATAACGTAAGCATTGAACATCCTGATGGCATTTTTCATCCGCATAAAGAAGTGCAGCATATCAAACAAGAAAATATTGGATTAATTGAAGTGATGGGGCTTGCTATTTTGCCACCAAGATTAAAAACGGAATTAATGGAAGTTGAAAAATACCTATTAAAAGAAGAAAATACTATTTGCGCTATTCATTTATCTTGGGCAAATGAGTTAAAAGAAACAAATGAAATCACAAAGGAAAATGTTCATCGTATTGTTGAAAAAGGTGTTGGAGAAAAATTCTTGCAGGTTCTATCACATGCTGGAGTTTTTAAAGATACAAATGAAGGGCATCTTGCTTTTGAGCGATTTATTTCCTTTTTGAATGAATTTGGTAAGAATTAATCACTAAAAAATTTACCACACTTACACTTTGATAAATACAAAAACTCGCAAAAGCTAAATAACGAGAGGCTTTTGCGAGTTTTTGCATCTATTTTAAATCTAGTTTATTTCTTTCATTAATCAAAATGATTAAAATATTCTTTTCTTTGATTTTCTAATTCTTTATCTAACTTTCTTTGTACACCATCAATTTCGTGGGACACACCACCATGTTTGTATGTTAGACTTTTATCTCATAAATCCGAGAAACTTCTCCCCAAGGATGATACCCATTAGCTTTATAAGTAAATCCAAATTTTTCATAAAAACCAATATGATCCGTTGCTAGATAAAGATTTTCATAGCCACCTTTCAGGACATCTTCTTTCACTTTTTCAATTAATTTTTCAGACAAGCGTTTGCCACGATATTCTTCTTCAATAAACAAAGCCACTAACCACGGAAATAAATCCATTCGCGAGATAAAATCATTGGTAATTAAACCGACACATCCGATAATCTTTTTTCCATCAAGTAATAAATACCAATTCGGCACTGCATTTTGATTTAAGCTGTGTTTGATACAGTCTTCATATAAATTCATCGTTGTAGGACCTGCCCATTTTTCTTGGAAATAGTTGATTGCTTGCTCTAAATATTCTGGATTATTTTTTACATTAATAATATTCATTTAAAACTCCTCCTAATAATAGGATAGCATAAAAATCATCCATTAAACTTATCAATATCAAATAAACGAGAATGTTTCAATTGATTTAAAGCTCGTATCGAAATGAAACAGTTGTTTCCATTACTCATTTCAATCACTCGTTCTTCTTTTTTAATCGCTTGAATATGTTTAGGATTTAGTAAAAATGAACGATGACTACGATAAAAATCAGGAGCGCTATCTTGTTGGATTGCTTTTAAACTTCCATAAACCTCTTTTGTACTATTGAATAGATGTATAAGTAATTTATGTGGTTTGCTAGATGTTTCAAAATACACAATTTCATCTAGTGGAACAATCTTGACTAAATCCTCTTCTTCATATTGAAAAAATTGTTGTTCTTCTTTTTTCCCCTGAATAATTCGCTCATACGCAATAGTTAACGAATCAAGCACTCTATTTTTAAAAGTAATTGAATTTTCCTTTTCAATAAAATCCAACACCTCCAAGCGAGATTTCAATGTTTGAAATGCAAATTCTAAATGTTGCGTTATGAAGATGATTTTTCCCCTTGCATCATATTTACGGATTTCTTGTGCTAATTTAATACCTGAAATTTCATGATTTAGATTAATCCCTAAAAAATAAATGCCAATTTTATCCGCTGAATTTTTTATATAATCTAAAGCGATTTGTGGGTCACTACATGAAAAAATTGATGAAATTGGTAAATCTTCTATGAAAATATATTTTTTTATAAAGTTTTCTACTCTTTGCCTTTGCTCTTTTTGTTGTTCACAAATAATTACTTGAATCATCTAATCCCCCCAGTTTAAGATTACTCTACCATTTATTAGGAAAGTAAATCAATTCTTTTGTGTTAAAACGTTCAAGATGTCGTTTTCGTTAACTATTAGTATTTGCTTGACGATAAATAGCTTGGATGTTTTTTTAAGAACGGTTTTTATTTTCCCGATTATTTTAGCGTATAATAATAGAAACTTATGGAAAGGAAAAAATTTACAATGAGCTTATTTAAACTTTGGCTTGGTGGATTATTCAACTATATTTAATGTTGAACATCAAAAAAACTATAAAAGAATTTCAAGAAACAAGCACTTTAAACGAGGATTTCTTCTCTTGGTTTCTAATTCGTAAATTGAATTTATTGGGAAAATTAGTTATTAATGCGATTTTGATTCTTTTTTTATGCTATTTCGTTACGAATCTAGTTTTTATGATAACTTTTTTCAAATATGTCCTTTTACTTAGCATTGTTATTAGTGTGGTTCACTTGTTCAAATATATTTCTTTTGTAATAAAAAAATAAGAAGTCTGTATCCAATATTGCAAATACAGACTTCTTATTCATTTAACCTAAAACTTCCCCATTTGACTCAATAACCTCTTTATACCAATTAAAACTCTTCTTCTTAAATCGTTTTTTACTACCTTGACCATAATCATCAATATCGACATAAATGAAGCCATAACGCTTGCTCATTTCTGATGATGAACAACTTACTAAGTCAATTGGTCCCCATGGATAAAACCCAATTAATTCAACCCCGTCGTGAATTGCTTCTTTCATTTGCTCAATATGTGCGCGTAAAAACTCAATACGGTAATCATCTTCAATGGTATTGTCTGAGTTTAAATCTTCTAAGAAGCCCATGCCGTTTTCGGTAATCATAATCGGTAATTGGTAACGATCATAAAATAGATTCAAAGCACTTCTTAAACCAACCGGATCAATTGACCATCCCCAATCATTTGCCGGTAGGTTTGGATTAAATAATGTTTTATGCCCATCAGCAAAGCTTTCAGCCGAAACAATTTGTGTGTAATAGTAAGAAAATGTGACATAATCCACTGTATTTTTCAAATCTTCTTCATCATTTTCACCAAATTCAATGTTGATGTTACTCTCTTCTAAGAAACGGTACATGTAATTTGGATATTTTCCACGAACCAATACATCTGGTACAAAGTATTCTAATTGATTTTGACGAACTGAAGCCAATACATCTTCTGGTTTGTTTGTTGCTGGTGCTGCATGTCCGTAATAAGACATCATGCCGATTTGAAAGCCTGAGTTGATTTGTTTTGCGTTACGAATCACTCGTCCACAAGCTACTAATTCATTGTGTAAACCTTGATATTTGGCTTGTGTTAAATTCTCTACTGAATCTGATGGAATTCCTAAGTGGTTAAATGACTCGTGTGTAATCATATTCATTTGGTTCACTAAAATCCAGTAACGAACTTTATCTTTGTAACGCTCCATGACAACTTTAGCGTATTTTTCAAAGAATTCAATGGTTTGTCTTGAATACCAACCATTGTATTTTAACGTTAAGTTCAATGGAATTTCGTAGTGAGACAATGTGATTAGTGGCTCCATACCTAATTCATTTAAGGTATCAAATAAATCGTCATAATATTTCAAACCTGCTTCATTTGGTGCTTCATCATCGCCATTTGGGAAAATTCTACTCCAGTCAATTGAGGTACGGAATGAATTCATGCCCATGTCAGCTAACATTTTCAAATCATCTTTATACGTGCGGTAAAAATCAATTCCTTGGCGTTTTGGATAGCGACCAACTTTGTCCTCCATCGCAAATTTGATAAATTCCGTATCAACTTCTTTGTTTCCTTTTTTCTTTAAATCAATATCGTCACGAAAAAGGTTAATGTCTGCTACTGACCAACCTTTCCCATCTTCTAAGAATGCACCTTCTAGCTGGTTAGCTGCAACTGCACCGCCCCAGAAAAAGTTTTTTGGAAATTGTTTTGGATTTGTTTTCATTATGCGATTTCTCCTGTCGTTTCTTGTTCAACCATTTTCTTTTCATAAGATTTGAAGAATGGGTAGTAAATGCCTAAATAAATGGCGAAATTAACAATTACTAAAATTGCTCCTTTGTAAGAAGCTGTTGCAATTACGGCTGCAAACACACTTGGTACTGTCCAAACGGCTGCTAGTGGATAACCCATACCTGGAACGATTCCTGAGGTAAAGGCAAAATAGGTGACAAATGTACAAATAACTGGCGCAACAACAAATGGAATTGCCAAAGCTGGATTTAATACGATTGGCAAACCAAATAATAACGGTTCATTAATGTTGAATAATCCTGGAATAAAACTCAAACGTCCTAATTTTTTCAAGAATTTTGATTTTGAAAAGACCATTAGTAAACAAAGACCTAATGTCCCACCTCCTCCACCAATCCATAAGAAAGTGAAGATAAATGGTTGTACACCGATATTTGGAATTGCTTGACCTGCAGCTACTGCATCCATATTTGCTTGTGAGTTTACTAACCAAATTGGTAACATAATTGCTGCTAAAACTTGTGGATGAATACCAAATAACCACATGATACAAGTTAACAATACATAAGTTAAAGGTGCTGCAATTGAGTTTGATGAAACACTTAACATTGGTGTGATGATTGTTGCGATTAATTCATTCATGTTAAAACCAAGAATGTGTGTGATGAACCAAGTAATCGTCATCGAAATAAAAACTGGAATAATTACTTCAAAACTTGCACTTACATTGCCTGGTACTTGATCTGGTAATTTAATCGTAACATTGTATTTTCTACATAAACGCATGATTTCAACTGCTAAGATCGAAGCCAAAATCCCTGTAAACATTCCTTCACCACCCAAATATTGCATGCTGATGAATGTGCCATTTTCATTTGAAGTAGTTGCTAAAGTTACTAAGAAAGTAAAAATTGAAGCAAAACCACCAGAAACGCCGTCTAATTTGTAACTTTCAGCAAGACGCGCCCCAATTCCGTAAGTTGCATAAAGTGTCAATAATCCCATACTCATGCTAAATGGAATCAATAAATTACCAACCAATTCTGGATTATTTCCCATAAAATCAACATAACTTTGTGGCCATGGGATAAATGGAATTAGTAAAAACAATGAACCAATCACGGTAATTGGAATCGTTGCAATCAAACCATCTCTGATTGCAGATAAATGACGCTGGCTTGAAACTTTCATCATTACAGGCATCATTTTGTTATTAAGTAAATCTGTGAACTTATTCATAATGTTCCTCCGTATAAAAATCTTTTCCTTCTGAGCTCTTGCCTTTATAATAATCACAAATGTAAGGGAATACAATTTGATTCGTTTTCCAAATTTGGAAAGTAAAAAATCCCCTAAGCATTTTAAGCTTAAGAGACAAAGTTATTTCAATAAATTTTTGATTTCCACACCCAAGGCCATAATCCATATTTGAATGACTTTTTGAGAATAGTGATTGGAGCGAAAGAAAAATTCAAACTGGCTAAATTCAACAATTTCTTCAAAACAATGTTTCATTTCCTCATCTGCTTGAACCGTTAATAAAAAGTTTGTTGCGTCGATCGTTTCTAACAACTGTTTTTCTTTAACCAACCAGCGATTCGTCAGGCTAATAATCAACAAATTTTTCGATTCAAGGATAATATCTTCTAGCAACTCTTTTTTCACTCCACGATTGATTTCATAAACCACAATTCCTAGTTGACTTAATAGTTCACGTAAAAAATTGACGGAATTAAACGAATAAGAATTGCCTAATGCGACTATTTTTTTCTCTTCTGCGATGATGGTGGCAATTCGTTTGATTTGTTCATAATCTAAATGTTTGTAAATTTCTTTTTCAATCGCTCTTTGTGATTCTAGCAAGTCTGAAATGCTCTGGTTTTCCCCTTCATCAAAAAAGCCAATCGGACTGTATTCTTCAATATCTTCACGCATTTCTTTGAATGATTGATAGCCCAGTCTTTTGCAAAATTTAGTGACTGTTGGAGCTGTTGTGTGCGAAAGATAGGCGATTTGCTCAATGGTGATGTTTGGAAATTCGTCGATCAAGGATAATAGCGTTTTACAGATATAGTAATTGACGTCTGTTTTTTGGCATTTGAATAGAAATTCTGATAGACGAATATATATTTTTGATTTTTCGTTCATTTTCGCTCCTTTTTCCCTTTTATTTTCTAAGTTTATCATATCATTTATTGAGGGAAAACAAGACGTTTTTATATGCTATAATTTCTTTAATTACTAAAGAAAAGAGTGGTTTATTTTGACGATTATTTTAAAAGAACATCAATTTAGCATAGAAGAGTATTTATTTTTGGAAAGTCAAATGGAGGATATGGATGAAACTTCGCCTAAACAAGCGCAAAAATCGTTGAATCATCATATTACTGCAGTCGCGGCTTTTGATGGGGAGAAAATTGTTGGCATTGGTAGATTAATCGGTGATGCGGCGTTTTATTGGTGCTTGGTGGATATTTGGGTGTTGCCTGAGTATCAAGGTAAAGGAATTGGGCGAAAAATTGTGCAGTGGTTACTTCAATATATAAAAGAAAATAGCTTGAAAAATACAAGAGTGTCTGTTTTTCTTATGGCTGCTTTTGGTAAGGAAGGTTTTTATGAAAAGTTAGGATTTCGCACCCGTCCGCATGAGTATGAAGGTGCTGGGATGAAGTTTGAATTAGATATGTAGGTTTGGTGAAAAAGCTATGTGTTATAATTTAATTATTGATTATTAAAAGGAGAGAAAATGAGTAAAATAACTGTATTTCATGGCGGATTTTGTGAAGTGATAAATCCTGAAATTAGAATTGGCAGATATACAAAAGACTTTGGGTCAGGTTTTTATTGTACAATTATTCGTGAACAAGCGATTCGGTGGGCTAGAAGATATGATACTCCTGTGATTAGTACATACACTGTTCGCATGAATTCAAAACTAAAAATTTTAGAATTCAAAGATATGACTGAAGAGTGGCTAGGTTTTATTATTGACTGCAGGCACGGAAAAGCACATGATTATGATATTGTCATTGGTGCAATGGCAAACGATCAGGTTT
>JAITWV010000415.1 GCA_031285105.1 Streptococcaceae bacterium
AATAATCATCGCAGCTTTTATCCCTCCACGGTTGTTTGCATAAACAGCAAAGACCGCATTATCAAAGAACAATGGAATAAATCCGGCAATTATTAAGACTGGTGAATTAAATAGTATCAAAGCACCAATCGCTAAAAATTGACCTAAAGCCCCAAACAAGAACCCAATTGTTACCGCATTCGGATGACCAAAAGCAAAAGTTGCCGCCACATCAATTCCTGGTACTACCCCTGGTAAAATGGTATCTGAAATTCCTGTAAACGACTCAGTTAATTCAGCAACGAATGTACGAACACCTAATTGTAAAATCGCTAAATTTACCGCAAATTGTAGTGAAGTCGACATAATGAAGAATAGAAAACTTTGTGTTTGCGTAATCGAACCTACTTCAATAAAATAATCTCTTCCTAAAATATTCATGATGATACCAAAGAAGAACAACATCAAAACAGCGGTTGAAACCATATTTTCATTGAAGATTGATAAGAAACCAGGTAGTTGAATGTCTTCAATTTTCTTCGTTGATTGTTTTTTCTTATCTGCACGTTTTTTAAACTGATCGGCAATTTTTGAAGCAATCGCAATTCCAAACATTTGTTGGTGAGCAACTGCAAATCCAGCACCTTCGGTTAATTCTTGTGTAATTCCAACAGTTAAGTTAGAACCAACTGCCCAGTACAGACCAAGAATAATCCCCATAATGATTAAATATTGCCAACGTCCTAATTGAGGGAAAGCAAACAAAATCAACCAAAATGCAGTTGCTGATTGTTGCACTTGCACATGGCCCGTAGTAAAAATACAACGCAATTTTGTATACTTTTGGAAACGAACCAATAAAATATTGGCAATAAAAGCAATTAATAACAAAATCATTACATCGCCAAAAGTTTTCCCAAATGTTTCCATAATGCCGTCAGTAATCGCATTTTGTCCAAAATATGGATCAATTACGGTTGCATCTAATTGAAAACGATCACGTAAACCAGCTAAAATTGGACGGAAGTTATTAATCAATCCCCCAGAACCGACACTTAAAATAAAAAATCCAACTGTTGCTTTTAAAAATCCAGCAATACATTCATAAAATGGTTTCTTTTGTAATGCATAGCCCACCAATACCATCAAACCTACAAAATATGCGGGTTGCGTTAAAATATTCTGGGCAAAATAGGTCCACCCTGTTAATAAAATATTCATCCCTATCTCCTTTAACTTAAGCGGTTACATTTTCAAATTTATCAATTAACACATCATATTCTTCCATTGTTTGAATCTTTTGTAATTCTTCCACTAAACCTTCTGTCATTAACATATCCGAAAGATTCGCAATATTCTGGATATGTTCATCAGGATTTTTAGCAGCCAAGGTGAAGAATAAATTTGCTGCCTTTTCTTCATCATCGCCTTCAAAATAAACATTTTCTTTAAACTTGGTAAATGAAATCGCTGTACCTAAGACACCTGAATGATCAGCAGTCGAATGCGGCATCGCAACTCCTGGAATAAGAACGATATATGGTCCGTGTTCTTTGATACATGCCACAATATCATCGACATATTTTTCTAAGATAATGCCTTTTTCTAACAAGTTTTCACAGCTAATGCGAACAGCTTCTTCCCAACTTTTGGGTGTTTTTTCACTAAGCGTAACAAGATTGTTTTCTTTGAAATAATCTAACATAAGACCTCCATTTATTTTTTATTAAACGGTTCAAAAAGCCCAAAATTGCCTCTTGAACCATAAGTTTAATTACAGGAATGATGGAAACGGTGTATCATTTTCAACCACAAAAGCATCTGAGAAACCTCGCTCAAAGTTGAATTCTAATTTGTCTTTGTCTTGTGGATAAGTGAATTTTCCACCTACTTGCCAAATAAATGGTTTAAATTGATAATTTAAGCGGTCTTTTTTGAATTTCCAAATTTCAGTAATTTCTTTTGGATCAGCCATGAAATTACTCCAGATATCATAGTGTACTGGAATAACTACTTTGGCATTTAAACTTTCTGCCATACGCAACATATCAACAGAAGTCACTTTATCAGTAATTCCTCGTGGATTTTCCCCATAAGCACCTAAACACACATCAATTTCATTTTCATTGCCGTGTTTTGCAAACATATTTGAATAATGTGAATCACCTGCATGATAGATATTGCCGCCATCTGTTTTGAATAGATAGTTTACAGCGATTTTATCCATATCTTGTGGCATTTTTCCTTTTAAAATCACTTCTGGATTGCTTTGAGTAACTAAGGCTGTGCGGTCAAAAGCTTCCAATGCTTTAATCGTAATGTCTTTCATCACAATTTCTTCATTTGGTGCAATAATCATTGTCTTTTCCACAGGAATTCCCCATTTAATCCAAGTGTTAACTACTTCTAATGGACCAATAAATTTTGCTTGCGGGCAATTTTTGTGAACCGCAGCTGCTGTGTTGATATCTAAATGATCAGAATGAATGTGTGTAACGACCAAAGCGTCCACATCTTTTACTGCAAATGGATCTAAAACAAATGGCTGTGTGCGAAGATTTGGTTGTTGTTTTTTCACTCCACTCATTCGCATCATCTGGTGTCCTTTCACCATTTCACCAGTTCCATGTGTTCTTTTACCTGTACCACACCATAAATCACATAAAATATTGGTGTCACCTGAAGATTTTAACCAAATTCCCGTACAGCCAAGCCACCACATGGCAACAGAGCCTTTTTGCACAGTTGTGTTCTCAATTTCTTCGTTTAAATAAGTTCCCCATTCTGGAAATGTACTTAAAATCCAACTTTCTTTGGTTACATCATTTACTGTTTTCATTTCTCTTCCTCCATTTCTTACAAGCTAATAGTACAATCTATTGTTAGCGTTTTCAACAATATTTTATGAACGTTTTCTATGTTTTATGATTGAAACAAAACATTATATGAACACTATTGTATTTTTATGAACGAATAGATATGATTAGATAAATGAATAGTCGGGAGAAGATAATGAAAAGAAGCAAGAAAGAAGTCAATGAACGAAGAAGTCAAATTTTGAATTTACTAGAAGAAAACAAAGATATTCGTTATGAAAACCTAGCAAAAACGCTTAATATTTCATCTGTAACACTCAGAAGAGACTTAGCTGCCTTAGAGAAAATGGGCAAAATTGTAAGAAAACATGGAAAGTCTTATATTAAAGATTTTCTAGCAATTGATGAGCAGACGATTGATGAAATTGAATTGATTAAAAATGAAATTGGCAAAGTGGCTGCAAATCTTATTCAAGACAATTCAGCGATTTTTATTAATAGCGGCACGACACCATTATATGCTTTAAAACATTTGAATAAAAAAAATGTGACCGTGCTTACTAACAATGCCAAAGTTACAAATTTGCCAATTAATGAAGGGATTACAACGATTCTTTCTGGTGGTGAAATCAACTATCCAAAAGAAACTTTACTAGGCCCTGTGGCGGATAATTTTTTTGAAAGTGCCAATGCAGATGCAGCAATTCTTGGGGTTTATGGCTTTTCATTATCAACTGGAATTACCTCAAAAGATTTACGTGAAGCAATGATTAATAATACGATTATGCGCAATACCAATGGGCCGATTATTGTTGTAGCTGATTATCGAAAAATTGGATTGGTTTCTAACTTTAAAAGTGGGGAATTGGCTCGAGTGAATTATTTAATTACTGATCAATATACAGATAGTTATGTGATTCAAGAATTTGAGAAACTTGGAATTACGGTTATTCAGGTTTTTGTTTAGACAACAAAAAATCACTCCTAGAATTGAAAATTTTCTAGGAGTCTTTTTTATTTCAATTTTCGACAGCTCTCAACAATATCTTCCACTTGAGGAACTGCCATTTTTTCCAAATCAGGATGATAAGGCATAGGCACATCTTTTCCTGCCAAGCGAACAATTGGTGCTTTCAAATAATGAAAACTCTCATTTTCCACAATTACAGCAGCTAATTCAGCAGAAAATCCTGACTTTTTCACAGCTTCTGTTACAATGACTGCTTTTCCTGTTTTTTTCACAGAATCAATAATGGTTTTTTTGTCTAATGGAACAAGTGTACGAGGATCAATCACTTCCACTTGGATGCCTTCTTTGGCTAAAATTTCGGCGGCTTCTAAAGACTTATGAACCATGATCCCTGTTGCCACAATAGTAATATCTGTTCCTTTGCGTTTGATGTCAGCTACTCCAAGTGGAATCACGTATTTGCCTTCAGGTACATCTGATGTTGTTTTATAACATAATTTATGCTCGTAAAACATCACTGGATTATTGTCTTCAATTGCTGCATGTAACAACCCTTTGGCATCATAAGCAGTAGAAGGTTGGATCACTTTAAGTCCTGGTATGTGGGCAGTCCAATTTTCTAAACTTTGTGAATGTTGGGCAGCGTGTCCGGTTCCTGAGCCACTTGGGGTTCTCATAACCAATGGAACTTTTGCTTTTCCACCGTACATGTAACGAATTTTCGCAGCTTGATTGACAATTTGATCTAAAGCAATGGTGATAAAATCCGAAAACATAATCTCAAAAATGGGTCTACTTCCAGTAATGGCAGCACCAATGGCAGCTCCGGCAATAGCAGCTTCTGAAATGGGTGTGGAAATAATGCGCTCTTTGCCAAATTCCTCATACATTCCCTTGCTTACATTAAAAGCTC
>JAITWV010000168.1 GCA_031285105.1 Streptococcaceae bacterium
CAAAAAGAGGAAGAAATCCAAAATGGAAATCTTCCTCTTTCTTTTGTTTAAAATTCTTCATCCACACCAGTTGACAAAGAGCCGGTTTTTCTATGTAAATTAAACTCCTTGGAAATAACCTACAAATGTTTCAATTGCTGCATTTTGTGCATCTGTTTTTCCTTCAGAAAATTCTACAATTCCTTGCTCAAAACCAGTTACGCGAAATTGTGCTAAGGTTGTATTACGGATAGTTAAAGTCATTAAATCATCCTCACGAACAACTTCATACATTCCTTTTTTATCTCTACCTGTTTGCCAAGCTACTTTACATAAATTTTCTACAGTTGCATTCTTTTTCATGATTGCGCCTCCATTGTTGTATTTAAGTATAATGAAAATAATTTCTATCTTAAATATAGTAAACGAAAAATTTAATTAATGCAATATTTTTTTGGATAATATGGGTTTTAGTAGCTGTGAATGTTTGGGTTTCTTAAGCTCGAATGACAAAGTGAATGCACGATTTTTAGATTTTCTTTAATTGACAGACTAAACGCACGGAAAATACCGTGCGTTTTAGCGTATTTCAAATTTTTCTTCATTTCTTCTCGGTATCCCCATCTAAAGATACTTCTTTGAACCAGTCAAACCGCCATTTCATTACTTTCTGTAAGTTTCAAGTAAAATTACTTTTCAACAAAGCATTATTTAATGACATTGACAGACTAAATGCACGATTGTATTCTGGCTTGAAAATGGAAGTTTGTTATTTTATTGATGTAAAAAGAATTCGTTGTTTTTTACAAAATACCTTTTTTCTTGATAATATAAATATATAAATATAAGGAGGGGGTTTCATGGTTTTAGCAACTTCATATCAAAGCGCTAGGTATATTTTTCTAGGCTTAAACTCCGGAGAATTAATTACTATAGGATTAGCTGTTGTAGCAGTGATAATTTCAATTTTTACTCTTCGTCAAAATTCAAAAATGATCCAAGAATCTTTGAAGCCAGATATTCAGATCTATATTGAGACAGTTGACAATTTCGAAGCTCACAAATATCTCGTTATCAAGAACTTTGGTAACAGTTCTGCTTTTATAGAATCTATTTTGTTTGACAAAGCAATATCTTCAAATACCAGATTTTCTATGAAGAGTTTAGAAAAATCTACAATTGCATCAAAACAAAAGTTTATGACGTTGATTGACGCTAATTATAAAGACAATGTTATAGCTGTACTTACTTATTCTTATAAAATAGGATATTTCAAAAAAACTAAAAAAGAAGAGATAAGTTTAAATTTTGCGTAACATGATGATTTACTTTGGACAATGACAACATCGCCTAATATTGACGATGAAACAAAGGCTTTAATTAATGGATTTTCAGCTTTAATCAAAGCGATTAAATAAAAGTCGAATCAACAAAGAAGTTTTCATTTTTTTAATTTGCGAAGCTGGGTAAAACTGTTGTCCATTATGTTTATAAATATATTGTGTGTAATTGTATTTAATGTTGATATTCGTTATTATTACCGCAACAGCTAGTATGATTATGGCGATTGTATGGCCCATGGTTTACCTTCCTCCTTAATAAGTTCACATATATAAGATTTTATTATAAAGTAACCTTTAGATTTTTAAATTTAAAGACCAATTCGAAAAAAGAACTGAGTAACAACAATAAGCAGTTTAGAGAAGGTATGATAAACTTATTTTAATAATCGTGGGTGTAATTGAACTTCATGAGGAGAAATTTTTTTCAACCCAAGACAGTCAAGAATTTCTTTACCTAACATAAATTCAGCTAATTCATAAGGTGATTTTCCACCCAGTTGTGGACGGGTTGTGCTATTGATGTGGTCCGTCATTTGCGCAACCTTTTCTTGTGTTAAGTGATTAAAACTGATTCCTTTTGGTAAAAACCTCCGAATGTATTCATGATTCTTCTCCAAAGCGCCCTTTTGATCGCTTCGCATAGGATCGCAATAAAAGACTTTACATCGTTTTTCTTCTTCGTAAAATGCCCCTTCAATTCCCAAAGAATCTTTAAACTCACCACCATTATCAGTCAAAATGACAGGGAATAAATGTTGGAAAATTTTTGGAGGAAAAGAACTTTCTAATTCATTTAATGCCTGTACTACATTAGTTTGCGTTTGTTGTTCTAATAAATAACAAAGCATCAAATTTGTATTTGTGAATAGAAGTGTAAGCAAAACGCGCTTTTCATCCTTTCTACCTTCTACGCAATCCATTTGCACAATTGGGGATGAAGAAAAGGTAGTATATATCAAAAAATCTTCATATGTTCGCCCTTCGCGGTATCTTTGGTCGAATATTTCTACTTTTTTATGTTTCTTTCGTGGTTTGTATTTCACTTTTTTAGGCAAGTCAATGTTTCGTGTACTTAAAATCCCTTGATCAATCCAACGATAAAGTGTCCGAGAAGTAACTGGCAAGTTATTGGTTTGTGTGATGTGACTGATTGGTTGTCTTTTTTCTTTGAGTAGATCAGCTAATTGTTCATCCAATTCTTGAAGTTGACTTGGTTGCATATTAATTCCTTGTCTAGACTGTCTGTTATTTTTCTCATAATTTATTTGCGCTTCTTTGGCAAGGTACATACGTTTTTGAAGGCGGCATTTCCAACCAATCCGACAAGAGTTGCAGGTAGCTGTTTTAACACTTAATCGCTCACATGTTGCCATAAGAAATTCCTTACAATTTAATTTAAGGGATGGCACAAAGCGACTTTACGTTTGCCAATCTCGCAATACCCCCAACGTCTACAGATTTTCTTTCCATCAGAATATAACGCATCTTTATAAGTGGCATTACGCATAATCTCTCGGCGGATGCTTGAGGGGCATTTATTTAACTTCCGTCCAATTTCAGCTGGTGAAAGTCCTTTATTTACTCCTTCTTCAATTTTAATTCGACAAGATAAAGTTAAATGTTTCATAGCATTCCTTTCTATACCTTCTCTAAACTAACTTACTGTACGTAG
>JAITWV010000293.1 GCA_031285105.1 Streptococcaceae bacterium
CACGATAATGCTATAATGAAACCAAACTATTTTGGAGGTTCTCATGTCAGAATTAATCAAGGGCAATCTATTAGCAAAAAAAATCAAAGAAGAATTAAAAATAAAAACAATTGAGCTAAAAAAACAAGGTATAACACCAAAGTTAGCGGTTATTTTAGTCGGTAATGATCCAGCTAGTCAAATTTATGTCAATCATAAAGAAAAAGATGCTAAGGAAATTGGCTTTTTAACAGAAAATCAACACTTAGACGAAACGATTACCCAAGAAGAATTACTTAGTTTTGTGCAAAAATACAATGAAGACTCAAGCGTACATGGTATTTTGGTGCAGCTACCAATGCCTTCACATATCAATTCAGATGAAATTCTTTTAGCTATTGACCCTAAAAAAGATGTTGATGGTTTTCATCCAATGAATATGGGGAGATTATTACTTGGCAACCCGCAGATGATTCCAAGTACACCTCATGGAATTATGAAAATGTTTGAAGAATATGATATTGAACTTGAAGGTAAAAATGCGGTGATCATTGGACGTAGTAATATTGTCGGCAAACCTATGTCGGTGTTATTGACGGCAAAGAATGCGACGGTTACTTTGGCTCATTCAAAAACGAAAGATTTAGCCAAACTTGCTTCAACTGCGGATATTTTGATTGTAGCAATTGGAGTAGCGCAAATGGTGGATGAAACGTATATTAAACCAGGTGCGGTTGTGATTGATGTGGGCATGAACCGTAATGCTGCTGGTAAATTAGTGGGTGATGTGTCATTTGAAAAAGTAGAACCAATCGCTAGTTTCATTACACCTGTTCCAGGAGGCGTTGGACCAATGACACGGGCAATGTTGATGGAGCAAACGTATTTAGCAGCCAAAAATTCAATTAAAGGATAAGCAAATGGAGAAACCACAATATTTAAGCGTGACTTCTTTAACCAAATATATCAAAGCCAAATTTGACCGCGATCCTTATTTGGAGAAGGTTTATTTGACTGGTGAGGTTTCTAACTATCGCAAGCGAGTGAAACATCAGTACTTTTCTTTAAAAGATGAGCGCAGCGTTATTAATGCGATGATGTGGGAAAAAGATTTTGCTCGGGTGAATTTTGAGCTTGAAGAAGGTATGAAGGTACTAGTGATTGGTCGTGTGAGTGTTTATGAGCCAAGTGGTACTTATCAAATGGTGATTGAGCATATTGAACCAGATGGCATTGGGGCTTTGTATCAAAAATTGCGTCAGTTACAGGAGAAATTAGGCAAAGAAGGGCTATTTGATGAGCGTTTTAAACAAATAATTCCTAAATTTCCGAAGCGAATTGCGGTCATTACGAGTCCGAGTGGTGCGGTCATTCGTGATATTTTAACGACAGTAAAAAGAAGATATCCAATAGCTGAAGTTGTTTTATTTCCAACGCTTGTTCAAGGAAATGAGGCAGCTAGGTCAATTGCTGAAAATATTCAAGCAGCTGACCAACTAGGGAGTTTTGATACGATGATTGTTGGGCGTGGTGGAGGTTCCATTGAAGATTTGTGGAGTTTTAATGAAGAAATAGTCGTGCGCGCAATCTTTGAAGCGAAAACGCCAATTGTTTCTTCTGTTGGACATGAAACAGATGTGACGTTAGCAGACTTTGCCGCAGATATTCGAGCAGCCACTCCAACAGCCGCCGCCGAAATTGCGACTCCTGTTTTATCTGATGAATTAGCTCATTTACAAAATCAACAAAGACGATTGTATCAAGCTCTACAAAAAAGACTTGAGTTGAAAAAAATGCGTTTTGACCATGCACAAAAATCATATGTTTTCACACAACCAAGCCGTTTATATGAAGGAATTGCCCAAAAGCTAGACAAATTAACCGAGAAATTGTATTATTATTCCCCTTTAACAACGATTGAAATAATGCAAGAAAAAACGAATAATAAACAAAAGCGTCTAGTTGAATTGATGAATAATCAATTAGATTTAACCAAAGAAAAAACACAAACAACCATCATCTCTTTGGACTTACTTTCCCCATTAAAAGTGTTAGCTCGGGGATTTAACTTTACAACTAAAAATGACAAAATAATCAAGACAATTGAACAAGTTGAAGTTGGTGATGAAATTGAGATTCATTTAACCAACGGACAAATCAAAGCCAACATTACGGAGGTAGTAGCAAATGCCAAAAATGAAGACATTTGAAGAAGAATTAGGTGAGTTAGAACGATTAGTAGCTTCATTAGAAAAAGGGGATGTTCCTTTAGATGAAGCAATGAAAACATTTGAAAAGGGGATGATTTTATCAAAAAATTTGACGCAAACCTTAGCAAATGCTGAAGAAAAGATTGCCAAAATAATGAAAGACAATGTCGAAGTTGCATTTGAGGAGTAAAAATGGCTAATTTTAAACAATTTACCCAAGCACATTTACCAACACTTGAGCGCACACTTTATGAAGAAACTAAGAAAAGAGTGGATGCCAAAACACTAAAAGATGCGATGCTTTATTCATTAAAAGCAGGAGGTAAGAGATTTCGCCCGATGCTTTTTTTAGCAATAATTGAAATTTTTCAAGATGAAATTAAACCAAGTCATATAAAATTAGCCGCAGCCATCGAAATGGTTCATACGTATTCACTCATTCATGATGATTTACCAGCAATGGATAATGATGATTTAAGACGAGGAAAACCAACCAATCATATTGTTTTTGGTGAGGCAATGGCGATTTTAGCTGGGGATGGTTTACTTAGCCTAGCTTTTGAATTAACAGCTGAAAATGCCAAAAACACCCAATTAATCAAACGTTTCGCACAACTAGCAGGCGTTGGTAAACAAGGGATGGTTGCCGGTCAAGTGTTAGATATGGAAGGGGAAAGTATTTTGTTAACCCTTGAAGAATTGAGAAATATTCATCATAAAAAAACAGGGGGACTCATTCGTTATAGTGTCGAAGGTGCTTTGTTAACTTTAGAAATAGATGTCCCAGAGCTTTTATTATTTGCTGATTACATTGGAATTGCCTTTCAAATTCGAGACGATATTCTTGATGTAACCAAAACAAGTGATGAATTAGGCAAAACAGCTGGAAAAGACGAAGCAAGCAATAAAAGTACTTATCCAGCAATTTTAGGGTTAGATGGGGCAAAGATTGCTTTGGAAAATGAAGTGAATCAAGCACGTCAAGCGATTGAAACAGTTAAGAAACGATTTAGTGACAAGGATTTTTCGTTGCTAGAAGATTTGTTGAAAAATTTCAGTTGATTTTGATTAATACTTGAGAAACAATCACTTTAGTACAGCGTAATTGATTTGGAGTTTGTGAAATACTAAGACGCTAAGGCGTTCTTCATATACGAAAACTCTCGCTGATTTACATTATTTAAACTGGTTACAGGTTTTAAAAAAAAAAACTTAACCATTTAAAATACTTATAAACCAGTTAAGAATTTTCGGCTGGCTTGGATCGGAGCGTGGGTGGGAGCCCTGCCGTAGCCCCAAAGGACGACAATGCGCACTAGCCAGAGTTGACGCTTCAGCGTTTACTCTGGCTTG
>JAITWV010000236.1 GCA_031285105.1 Streptococcaceae bacterium
CTTTTTTCCATTAACAATTTAACTTATAAACTAGAAAAAGCAGCGGAAAATTAATCCACTGCTTTTTCTAGTTTATAAGCATTTGCATTTTTACGACTTCTTAAAATCGAAAGCGGATAAGCAAATTGCACCGCTAAACAAATAATCGAAGCAAAAATTAACATCGCACCAGGTCCAAGTTTTGCCACAAAGCCACCAACAAATGCCCCAAAGGTGAAAACGAAGATAATAATACCAAAACGAGCGGTTCGTGAAATTTCGCTACGTTTTCTAAAAATCATCATATTTGCCATCGAAGCCCACATGTTTTTCAAATTCCCAGTATGAATCCCATTGTTTAAGTCCAAGCCATCCATATCTCTAAAGAAAGTTAAACATAAACCAGCTGCTGCACTTAAAATAATAATGCTCAAATTAATCGGAATAAAGGTCCTAAAAATGGCGGTAAAATAAATCAAGCTAGAAAAAATGAGCCAATTCTTCAAATGATTTTTGACATATTTACCAATCAAAAAACCACCCGCACAACCTAATGCAAAACCAGTAATTAATGATAAATGAACGAGTGTGCCATACCAATCACCTTCGGCTAAACGTTGCCCTAAATTAACCAAATTCCCTGTTTGTGCTGAAATTAAGGCTGAATTGTTGTAACGCTGGGTATAAACGTCAATAAATCCCATTAAAAATGTCGAAAAAATCGTTAAATAAGTTTCAATATGTATCTTTCTTTTTGTCATCGCTTTCCTCCGTAAATGTGATTATTAACTAAAAAAAAGAAATAGTCAATACTGCATTCTAATAATTTTGAGAATGTGCTATTCTTATAGTTATGAACGAGAAAAGGAAGGAAGAATATGAAAAAGAAATATATGTTTTTTGACATCGATGGCACACTAACAGACAACAATCCAGGAGGCAATGTACCGGAGTCGACCAAATTTGCCTTAGAAAAATTACGAGAAAACGGACATTTTGTTGCCATTGCCACAGGACGTGCGAGTTATTTTGCCAAACCGTTTTTTGATGAATTTGGTTTTACAAATATGGTCTCAGACGGTGGACATGGTTTAACGATTAACAATGAATTACTAGAAGTTGCACCCTTAGATTTTGACATGGCTAAAGCAGTTGTGGATGAATGTATCGAAAAAAAGGTACCATTTTGGTTAGCTCTTGGCAATGAGCCGATTGTTTATGCTTTAAAAGGAACAAAGGTCAAAGCAGGCGCACATATTAAAGAGTTTGTTTATGTCGATCATTTTGATGACTTAGATGTGATTTATAAAGTCTTCATTGATGGTGGCAAAGAAACGGAAGAGTTATTAGAAAGTATTCACCCAATCGGCTATATTACATATCCAGGTGTTGGCATTATTGTAGAACCGATCGAAAAATTTATTGGTATTAAAAAAATGGTAGAAGAACACTTAAATGGTGATTTAGCCGATGTTGTTGTTTGGGGCGATGGGAAAAATGATATCTCCATGATGCAACAAGCAAGCTTTTCAATTGCGATGGGTAATGCGATTGACGAAGTAAAAGAAGTCGCTTCATTTGTGACCAAAAGCAACAAAGAAGATGGGATTTTATATGCTTGCGAGCACTTTGGATGGATTTAAAGGAGGCAAAGTATGAAATTTAATCATTTTTCAATTGTAGAAACAAGCGTAAAAGAACAACGAGTAGAACTAGAGCGAATTGATTTTTTAAGTGCTAGTTTTAGAAAATTAGTCGAAAAAAGTTTTCCAGAAAGTTTCACCAGTTCAGCCAAATTAAGCAAAATCAAAAGTTTACAAGCAACCAAAACCCAAGACTTAGATGAATACTTACGTGAGAATAATGAAGAAGTAAACGGCACAGTGTTTTATAATGTTGCCTTACAATTATTAGGTTTTCTAGAGTTCGTCGATTTTCAAATAGACCAACCATTTGAAATGATGAAAGAAAAAAATATTCCTCATTTAGAAAACTTTGAGGATATTCATGAAGCTTGGTATTTACTATTAAACACCCATACAAAATTTGGTCTAAGATTCATTGATTATCTAGCCAGTAAAGGCTACTTTAAAGACTTTCCTAAAGACCAACATCTCTTTTTTAACGGCAAAAGTCTACCAATCTTCACTAGTGCGGACTTTTTGCGTGAAGTCGTTTATGTGGAAACTGACTTAGACACAGACCAAGATGGAAAGCTAGATTTAGTGCGAGTAGAAATTATTCGTCCCAACACGCAAATGAAAATCCCATCGTTATTTACAGCTAGCCCTTATTATCAAGGGATTAACCCAGAAGCCAATGATCGTAAGTTGCATGAATATAAGATTAAAATAGAAGAAAAACAACCAAATAACCTTCAATATGAAGACATTCAATACCAAGCACAAGAAAAAATACGACCCCCAAAACGTCTCATTGCAGGTGTTACAATGGAAGCTGAAGAAAGTTTCACGCATGAGCAAACGTACTTTTTAAATGATTTCATGTTGACGCGTGGCTTTGCTAGTGTGAATGCAGCTGGTATTGGTGGTTCATTTAGTGATGGCATTATGACTTGTGGCTCCGTTGAACAAACACTTGCAATGAAGGCTGTTGTCGAGTGGTTAGCAGGCAATAGAGTCGCATTTACCAACAAAACCAACAATATTCAAATTCACGCCCATTGGTCCAATCAAAAAGTAGCAATGAGTGGCAAAAGTTATCTAGGCACATTAGCCACCGCTGTAGCAACCACTGGTGTTGAAGGCTTAGAAACCATCATTTCAGAAGCAGCCATCAGTAATTGGTACCAATATTACCGCGACAATGGGTTAGTCATCGCACCAGGTGGGTATCCAGGAGAAGATGCAGACGTGTTAGCAGAATTAACTTTTTCTCGCATGATCCAAGCAGGAGATTATTTACACATTAAAGACTTTTTCAATCAAGAACAAGACAAAATGACCCAATTACAAGACCGAACATTTGGTAACTATAACACCTTTTGGGATGAAAGAAATTATCTGCCGCACATCAAAAATATCAAATGTGATGTCATTATGGTTCACGGCTTAAACGATTGGAATGTGAAACCCCGTCACGTCGAGCAATTATGGCAAGAATTAAGAAAAGTAGCTGTTACTAAGAAAATTTTCCTCCATCAAGGAGAACACATTTACATTCATAATAATTACTCACTAGATTTTAGCGATATGATGAATTTATGGTTGACACATAAGTTGCTAGGTGTAAAAAATCAGGCAAATGACTTGTTACCAAATGTTTTATGGCAAGACAACACCATAAGTGAGACTTGGCATCGTTATGAAGATTGGTCCACAAATGAAAAAACCTTGACCCTTTTTAAAGAAGAAACAGGTGAAAAAAGCTTTAAAGATTATTTACCAAAAGAAGTCTATGAAAAATACGCCAATGCACAAGGGCTATTTGACTCAGAAATTTTGAAGTTAGAACAAGAAGACTTAGCTAGCAATCGGATCATCTTATTAACCGAAGAATTACCAGAAGAAGTCATCTTAAACGGCGTGCCAAAATTAACCCTAAACATCAAATCCTCTGCCACTAAAGGCATATTAAGCGCGCGATTAGTCGATTATAGGGCAGCCAAACGCTTAGAAGTAACGCCAAAAGTCATAAAACCACAAGCAATTGACAGTGGCTTTTTAACCAAGCGTGAAGACTTAAAAGAAATTCTTCTTTCATCAATGGAAACGAGCGAAAAAATGATTTCAATTGGGCATCTTAATTTGCAAAACCGTGAAAATTCATGGAAAAATGAGGAAGTCAAAGCAGATGAATATATGAGTGTTACTTTTGAACTACAACCAACGCATTATCGTTTGCCAAAAGGAAGAAAAATTGGTTTGGTGCTTTATGCGACCGATTATGACTATACGTTACAAGGGAATGAAGAAATTGAGTATGTGGTAGACTTAGATAAATTGCAGTTAAGTTTACCAATTAGATAGTTAGAAAGAAGGTCGTTTGTGAATTGTGGGACTGCGAATTTTCGGCTGGCTTGGCTTAACGCTTAGGGTGTCCGCACTGCTATGGCCGGACCGTTTCCATAATTTTTTCAAGAAGGGCACTTGAAAAAATTATTCCAACTCGCAAGCCTACAAGACCGAGTAACCGCTGAAGCGCTAACTCGGTCTAGTGCACATTGTCGTCCTTTGGGGCCATGGCAGTGCTCCCACCCACGCTCTTAAGCCTTGCCAGCCGAAATTCTTAACTGGTTCATAAGTATTTAAATGGTTTTAGGTTTCTGGTTTTAAAAACCTATAATCATTTAAAATAATATAACCCAGCGAGAGTTTTTGCATTTGGGCGGAGGACTGGCACGACGGTGTGGCAGCAGTGGCACTAGAGGAATCGGCGTAGCGTGGGCTTTTCTTAGTGCG
>JAITWV010000276.1 GCA_031285105.1 Streptococcaceae bacterium
TTAACACAGACTTATCCGGTGTAAAAAGAATGCGGCGTTTTTTGATGTTTTTAGAAGTGAATTGCTCTGGCGTATCCGCTCCCTCACTTGAAATAGACATCTTAAACGTTCCAAGACCTGGCATAGTGACTGTTTTTCCTTCTGACAAATGACGAGCAATTGCCATACCTGCATTATCAAAAGCTGATAGCAAATCTCCTTTTGATAACGAGGAGTATTTGGTGACATCACTAGCAATCGTCTCCACTCCGATACTACGTCCACGTTTGATATAGGCGTAATTTTTTTTGACCTCACGATTATGTGGGTTTTCTTTTTGTGTTACATAATAGTCTACAATCGGTTGTTCGTTCATTGTAGCCCCTCCTTTATTTAATATTTTTGGTACAGTAGTAGATTATCATATTAAACGAGGGAAATAGTTTAAATGACAGAAAGTGGTAAATACCTCCCCATTTTTTTGATTTGTTATTTTATGAGGATTTATTTTGTGAAATTTGTCTGTTTTAGTTGTTTAAAAGGATGTTCAAATTTGTAACAAAATTCAAGAAAATTTGTAACAAAATGAGGGTGATTTTGTTACAAATTTAGGGTCAGTTTGTAACAGAATTTTCTGATTTTGTTACAAACTTGGATGTAAGGGTGATTTTTAGGAATTTTTTGGTTGAAATGGGTGTTATTTTTGTTTTTTGAGGTTAAATGAGATAATGATTAGAGGTGTTAGTTTGTGAAAATTTACTGAGGATTGTTTTTTGTGGTGTTTTCTTGTTATTGAAAAGTAGAGAAAATAAAAAAGCGCGAAAGGGTATATTTTGTACAAATAACAACTTGTGATGATATAGTTGTATTAATAAGTAATTGGAGGACTATTTTATGAAAGTGAGTATTGGTTTAGATATCGGAATTTCTTCTGTGGGCTTTAGTGTGATTGAATTAAACTCTAAGAAAGTACTAGAACTAGGTAGTCACATCTTTTCAAGTGGTAGTGCAGAAAAAAATCAAGAAAGAAGATCGTTTCGTGGCACAAGAAGAGGGATTCGTAGAAAAAGAAATCGTTTGGCTGATTTGGAGAAATTATTAAAAGAAGTCGGGCTACCAACTGTTCCGAAAGTAAATGCACCAGTCTATGAACTAAGAGTGAAGGGTTTAAAAGAGGAGCTTCAACCTTCAGAGCTAACGTCCGTTTTGTATCATATTTTGAAACGTCGTGGTATTTCTTATGACTTGAAGGATGTTGATGAAGAAGATGCAAGTGCTATCAGCAACTATGGGGCATCTATTGATACGAATAGACGTCTTTTGACAAAAGGAAAGACGGTTGGTGAAATACAATTAGAACGATTCGAGCAGTATAATCAAGTTCGTGGAATGATTGCTGGGAAAGAAAATAAAACCCTATTGAATGTATTTCCAACGAGTGCATTTATAGAAGAGGGACAAAGAATTTTGACTCACCAACAAAAATTTTATCCATTTATTACACAAGATTGGATAGAAAAAATCGTAGCATTGATTTCAAGAAAGCGTGAATATTTTGTTGGACCAGGTAGCGAAAAATCACCTACGAAATATGGATTATATAGAAGAGATGTAAATGGAAAGATAACTAAAATTGGTGAAACACTGTTTGAAGAATTAATTGGAGAAGATAAAATCGGCACTAAGATTGCAAATGGTGTTAAACAACGTAGAGCTTCTGCTTCTAGTCTATCTGCACAAATCTATAATCTTTTGAACGATTTAAACAATTTAACGGTCAAAACAGCAAACCCAAATGTAGATGAAAATGGTAAGCTGACAAGCGAAAGCAAAGAAAAGATTATTCATGCATTAATGAATAATGACAAAAAAAATCAATTACCAATGACACAAATCACTAAATTGTTCGATGCTAAAGTAGAAGATGTGAAGGGTTGGCGAATCGATAAAAATGAAAAACCAATGCTTCATAGTTTAAAAGCATATCATAATTTTCGATTTGCACTCAAAGAATTAGAAGTGGAAGCAAACAAATTGCCAAAGGACTTTTTTGATAAAGTAGCAGATATTATTACCATGAATCCTGAAAAATCAGAAGTCCGAAAACAGTTAGATGATTCATCAAAGGAAGATTCATTCATGTCTTTATTTGGAAACATTGAACACTTAGATGAAATCAAGGACTTAATCATTCAAAAAAATAAAGAGTTACTTATTGACAGTAAAGCCCAATGGCATAGTTTTTCTTATGTAACTTTAAATACATTGATTCCAGAATTAATCGCTACATCCAAAGAACAAATGACGATTTTGACGGAAATGGGATTAATGAAGCCGGATAATGAAAAATACAAAGGGTTGACACAAGTTCCGGTGAGAGAAATCACTGATAAGATTCTGAATCCTGTTGTTTCAAAGTCTGTTGGTGAAGCATTAAAAGTTTATAATGCACTTGCCAAGCAATACGGAAATAAAAATATCGAACATTTGGTCCTCGAATTGCCACGCGACGATAATGAGCAAGATGCTAAACGAAATATTATAAAGTTTCAAAAAGAACAAGAGACCGAAAAGTCAGCTTCTGATCAAGAATTTATCGATCAAGCCAATATTTCATTCGAAGTATTGAAACAACAATGTAAATTGCAAAGAAAGCTAGCACAAAAAATAAGGTTTTGGTATCAGCAAGAAGGGAATTGTCCATATTGTGGAAAAAAAATTG
>JAITWV010000356.1 GCA_031285105.1 Streptococcaceae bacterium
GTTAAGCACATGCCATTGTACGTCATACCCCAATTCATCCATTTGGGATAAGATGGTAGCAAATGTCTTCCCTTTGTCGTGAGATAATAGCCCCTTAACGTTTTCAAAGAATAAAATCCGTGGTTGGATTTGTTCGGCTGCACGCATAAGTTCGAAAAATAATGTGCCTCTAATATCTTGAAATCCTTCTCTTCTTCCGGCAAGACTAAATGGTTGGCAGGGAAATCCGCCACAAATAATGTCAACTTTTCCATTTAATTCCTTCCACTCCTCATTTGTTACTTTGAAAATATCATGACGCGTCCATTCATTCGTTGTATCATGAATCGCTTCATAGGTCTTTCTAGCAAACTTATCAACTTCTACAAACCCAATACAAACATGACCTCCCTGTTCCAAACCAAAACGAAAACCACCTATGCCTGCAAAGATATCTAAAAATCGCAATGTTTTACCTCTCTCATTTGGGTGGAATACAAATACTTACAATTGAAGAATCCCATGTTCTACTTTGTCTTTGAACAAATTGATTTCCCGCAACATTTTGCTCATACGTTGAGAACTCTCCATTTCTCCCAACAGAATAAATTACCGCAGTATGCCCAGCAATGTCATTTGTAACCATGCCTGGCTGCCAATTGATTACTGCTCCTTTTACAAGTTGACTCGCCTTTGGATTATTAATGATCGTCCAACCACTTGAGAGAAATTCTGTAGTGTTATCACTAGCAATATTTTTGGCATACAAACCTTTGAGTCGAAACCCACTGATATCTTGTACATATTTTTGTGGAATGGCATAACATTGTCCTGAACCTAGTTTTTGACCTAATATTTTTTCAAAATCATTGATCAATCCATTGGTGCTAGGGAAATTTCCTTCTTTGTTCCAACGTTTTATGGCAAATGAATCGTACATTTGAACCCATTCATTTTTTTCTATCATCGAAAGACATGTTTTGAAATACGTTGATTCTTCTGTGATTCCAGAGGATGCGTAACCTCCTTTTCCAAGAATTAAAAGTACCTCACTAGGACTTGTTTTCCCTACTGATTCATTAAAGTTTTTTTGAGAATAAATCATGAATCCATAGTAATTAAAGCCAGTTTTCTGATTCGGAAAAGACATATAATACCCGCCTTCACTTCCATTGTGTCCTCGTGGGGTTCCTTTTGGAAATGGACTTCCTGAAAACCAAGTGATGCCAAAATTATTTTTATCATTATTTGCACTTTGAGAGGTTCCCCAACTACTTTCAAAAGCATATTGAGATAAAACAACACTTGGAAGAAGATGGTATTTTATCCCTACACCAACCGCAAATCGAGCAACTTCATCCGATATTTGACCTTTGCCTTTGACTTCAGAATAAATTGGAAGCTCAGAGGTAAAGTTTTGGTTATTGTTATTTGCATCTTCGTAAGATTGATGAATAGAAAATAACGTTAGGAGTACAACAGACAAAATCAAAGGTGTGAACAAGAACCCTGAAAGTAGTAAATACCATCTTTTTTTCATTCATTTACCTCGCGAATTTCGTTAATAGTATCTATATTTGAAATCCAGTCGCCTGTATTTTGAAAGGTTTCTTTTTCAAATTTATTGTTGCCTTCATTTGAAACTTCATCAAAATCTTCCGTTTGATTGTTCTCATCTATTGGAGCAACAAACATATCATTGGATTGCATTTTTTTATAATCATCATTTAGGACTGGTTCATTTAAATCTTCCTCTTGTTCAAGTGATTGATTTTGAACAGTTTCATTCTTTTCGTTTATTGGTAAATCCTCTATTTTATTCGATTTCTCAGCCACCTTCTCAACATGATTTCTAGTGTTAGTAGATTCTTCTTTCGGAATTTCGGAATCCTCCTCAACTTGTTTGGTTGAAAAGTGGTTTTTATTTTTCGATTGACCTCTTGCAACCATTGAGGCTCCTGATAAAGTCGTATTCGCCCCGTGTGCCATCATTTCAGGATTTCCAGTATAAGCACCAATTGCGGCTTCTGCGCCACCAATAACCATTTTTCCACCACTTGTGGCAACTTCCTGACTTCGCCTTTCGACTTTATCCAACCCCCGAATTGCTTCGTTGCTAATTTGCCCTCCAGTTAAAATCTCTAACAGTTTTCCTTTGTTTTTCCACATGCCAAAATAAAAAATGGCCAACTTTATTAAAAATAGTGCCAAGAAAAAAGTTAACAAATTCAACCCACCTAAACTTGAAATGCCTGTTATAGCTGTAATTCCCAATATTTTTGAAAAATGTTTAAGTAGTAAGCTATCTACAATCGTGTTTAAATAGAAAAAAAACCCGATTAACACTGAAAATAAAACTGGCGTAGCTAACAACCCAAACATTTTCTTAATCAGTACCAAAATCGAATTTCTAAATTGTGGGAGTATAGAAAACAACAACACAAGCGGAAAAAGTAGGATTAAGACCAACAATATAAATTGAGCAGTTGTGATTGTAAGATTTATTACCGCAATTGGAAAAATAAATAGTAGAGTATTAAGTGTCTCTATACCTACCATCATCATCTTTTCTCCAATTAATTCTGGTTTCGCTTCAAGATATGGATTATCCTCAATAATAGAGTCGATATAACTTTGTGAATTTTCACTATCAAGTTCCTTGTAATCCAAAACCACACTGCTTGCACCAATTTTCCCATCAGCTGTTCCACTATTTATAAAGTTTGCGGTAGTTTTAACAATATAGTCCTCCAGATACTTACCGAAATTTTTTTGGACTTCACCGTTAGTTAGAAAATTATTATTCACTTGTGTTTGTGGAGAAATACCTTGGATGAGTCCTTCTTTCATTGATGATGATAAACTTTGAACAGTTGAAAAAATAAAAGCCCCACCACTTTGAGAAGTGCCATTTACATTCCCATAATAGAAGAAGCCCAGTCCCAAAACTGCAATTAATGACACCACTGATCGTGAAAAATTCCTTTTTCTTGAACCAAAATCCCAAAACAAATACAAAGCTGCACACCCAATAAACAAAAAGGCAAGCGAAGTTGTACCAATTAATCCATAACGGCCACCAGTAAATTGTAAGAATACATATTTTGAATTCTCAATAAAAGTTGCTTGTAAATCAGATAAGACACTAGTTAGATCAAGAAGATTCAATAAATTCCCGACCATTTTCACAAATATCCTCAAAAAGGAAAAAGGTAGTTCCACAAATAGATAAGACAATCCATACCACAACGAACCCATTGGATCTAAAAGTGAAGGGGATTGAAGATACATTTTATATATGTCCATACTCCCCCTCCTTAATAATTTGTTGAGTAACTTGTTGCTTACTTGATTGTTCTGGGCTAAATAAAGTCACCCATTCAGGTAAAATATCAATTGATATTCGATTGAGTCTTCCATATACATCCAAATATAAACATTGCCCTGAAAGCATATTTCGAATCCATTGACGATTGTATGTGTTATTAGGTAGTCCGACTTGTTTTAAAATTGCCTCTTCCTCTTCTTTTTCATAAAAGACAAATAAATCACCAAACCCTGTACTGTCATCATCGGTGTCGACATCGTGAACAGATTGTGTAATTAATACGAGTTTATTATTTTGCGAGCGCCCAATCCTTCTCATGGACTTGATCACTCTTTGCCCTTCATTACTATTCATAAGGACCCAAGCTTCATCAAAAAATTCAATGGTCTCTTCTTGTGCATTCATTTCACCAAACCTTTGGCAAAAATTCCCAAGTGCCATCATCAACACAACTGAATTTCTTTCCCTTTCGGAGAGTTCTTGTTTGTCTTTTTTTGGAAGTTGTAAATCAGCCACTTCTAGAACGGTCGCTCTTTCGTGATAACTCATTCCTTTTACATCACCATCCGAAAATGCTAGTGATAGTAAGGAACCATCCAACATCTCAAATAAAAACTCTCCGACATCTTGAATTTCTTTCTCCTCATGATTTCTAAGGAGTTCAATCACGTGCTTTAAGCCTACTTTTTCAAAATTTCTTCGTTTGGCGACTACTGTTTTGACTGCTTTTGAAATAGCCGTTTTTTCCCGCATTTTCCATTTACTACCACCTAAATATTCAATCATTGATTTTGCTGTTTCTATCGCATCTGCAGGGTCTAAAATAACGATAGGGTCCAACACACCATGATTCTTTTTGTCTTTTGCATCCAAAGTAACAAAGTTTATTTTTTCTACATGTGAAGCCAATTGTGAATTCTCATTTCTCCATTTTGGGTTTTTCACCATTTTCAGCCATTGATTACGAATGGTTTTCTTGGGGTCTATATATAAAACTTTTGATTTAGTCATCGTTTCTTGAAGAAAAATGGTCATCGCAAGCATCGTTTTCCCAGAACCTGTTTCACCAGTAATCAAGGTGTGTAAGTTCTTAGTAATCTTCCCTTTTATATTTTCTTTATTCGCAAGCATTGCACTGTATAAAACAATATTCCGTGAAGCACTTATTGCTTGTATTAAATTTTCCCATCTTCCATAATGACCATCAATTCGTCCAATATAAAATCCTTTTTCAGCCCCACTTTTAGCTGTTGTAAACAATAAATGTTCAGCCAATCCTTTGCTCGTTGCGATATGATGCCAAAATCGAGTAGTTAACTCTAATTGATTGCCTTGGAGTAGACTTTGGAATAAATATGGCGTATCCATCCGAGCATTACTTACCTCAATTTGCATATTTTGGAAAGCATTCAAGATTGTCTCTCGACGAATGCGTAATTGTTCCTTTGTTTTTCCAGCAACCACCAAAAAACAACCATATTCGATAATTGGCTCTTTATTGTCAATTTTCCGAGCCAAGTCATCCAATGAATATTTCCCTTGAATCACACGATCATAGACAACATTCCCTGAACTTTGGGCTTCTTTTAATATTTGTTTTGACCTGGTTCGAGCACTATGCATTTTTGATTTGAGTCCTAATAAACCATTGATTGGAAGAAATTGAGCTTTAATGATTAACTCAATGGGAAAGTTGAAATTTTGCATCTTCTCCGCGAATCCTTGCCCATTAATAATTGCGCCAATTTTTCCAATCGGTAATATAGCGACATAACTTTCCCCTTGTGGTGCAACCAAATGTAATTGCCCTAATTTGTTTCCATAAATCATCGTATCAGTTACATTACAAATGGCACGATTGGTGTAAAGGGCCAATGTAAAATGTAGGAAAAAGGTCATTCAAAATGTAGGTTTCAACTAAAGTTTGATATTCTTTTTTCATAAAATCTTCCAAAGGGGAAACTATGAGAAAAGATATATTAGAAGGAGTTTTATTACAAATTATGAATGAGACAAAACCGAATTTCGCTGCTTTAGCCAAACAATATAATTGCGATTATCGCACTGTTAAACGCTATTACGAAGCTGGAATTGAAGGGCAACTAGAAAAAGTAAAAGAACGCAGAACCTCAACTCCTCCTTTACTAAAAGAATTTGAAGAAATAATCAAAGCTAAATTAGCCTTAAATTGTTCTGGCACTTCCATTTATTACTTCCTTCAAAAAAAAGGGTACAAAGGAAGCTATACTACGGTCAAACGTTATTGTCGCAAATACAAAGCAGATAAGGTAAAAAAAGCAACTATTCGAATAGAAACAACTCCAGGGCTTTCGGCGCAGGTTGATTGGAAAGAGAGCCTAAAACTGGTTAGTCGCCATAGAGAAGTATTCTATTTCAATATTTTTCTATATGTACTCGGCTATTCTCGAATGAAATATCTAGAATTAACAGTTGATCGCACACAATCAACCGTATTCCAATGTTTAATCAATGCTTTCCAATATTGTGGAAGTGGCGTCCCACAAGAGATTTGGTTTGACAATATGAAAACAGTCGTCGACCGGAGTCGTAGCCAATTTAATAAAACTGTATTTAATGAGAAGTTTCGCCAATTCGCCAAAGATGCTAGATTTGTACCGATTGCCTGCCGACCATTTCGACCGCAAACGAAAGGAAAAGTAGAAGCATTGGCTCGAACAGTCGAACGACTAAAGGTTTTTAACTATGAGTTTGAAGATGAAGCACATCTTAGGCAAATTGTTCAAGAATTCATGAATGACCTAAATTTGAGTCTCTCTCAAGCGACCAGAAAAACGCCAAGAGAACTTTTACTAAAAGAACAAATGAGTTTAGCCCCATTTAACTCTACAGATTTACGAATCTATATGAATCATATGAATACGTATAAACGAAAAGTATCTATTGAATCAATGATTCAATACCAAAATGGGAAATATTCTGTTCCAGTCCAATTTATTGGAAAAGAAGTGTGCATTGAAGTACTAGAAGGGACACTTTTTATCTATTATGGAGAACAATGTATACGAACACACCCCATCAGCGATCACCTATTAAATTATCAACGTGAAGATTCTATCGAAATCTTACGCTCTGATGTATTTAGATACTTAGAAGATGAAGAATTGGAACGATTCGTAGATGAAAATTTAAATGCCTATGATGGATTGTAAGGAGAGAATATATGTCACATTACCACCAACTGCTTAACCAGCTTGAGGAGCTGAATCTAACGAACATGAAAGGAAATTTACCAGCCTATTTGGATGAAGTTGTAAAATCAGAAAAAACACTGGTGGATTCGTTGTTTGAGTTAACACAACTCGAACTTCGCTTCCGAAAAAATGAAACACAAAAAAGAATTCTAAAACGTGCAATGTTTCCTTACCATAAACGACTTCATGACTTTGATTTTGATTTTCAACCAAAAATCAAAAAAGCAGAAATAAAAGATCTAATGACACTTCGATTTTTGGATACCCATGATAATATTTTATTTATTGGAAATAGTGGAGTTGGGAAGACTCATTTAGCTGTATCTATTGGAATGGAATGCATTGATAAAGGATTGAGTTGTTTATTTATTACAAGTACAGAACTTGTCAACCGATTGAGTAGAGCTCATAAGCGTGGAACAAGTGAGACCATGCTTAAAAAATATGCAGGATACTCTGTCTTGATTATTGATGAAGTAGGATATCTCCCTTTTTCTAAAGAAGGATCCAATTTACTTTTTCAACTTATCAACATGAGATATGAGAGAAAATCAACCATTATTACAACGAACATTCCTTTGTCTCAGTGGGCAGAAATATTTGGAAATAAAAAATTAACCAATGCCCTTTTGGATCGTTTGGTTCATCATTCCAAGATCATACAAATAACTGGACCTTCCTACCGAATGAAAAAATATAGCGAAACTAAACCAAGTTAGGTGAGCTAAACCAACATTTTGAATGACCCAAAATCTACATTTTCAATGACCATAAACCAACATTTTTATTTGGCCCTTGACAATAAGTAACCCTCTCACTAAATTACCAGCAAGAAATTGTTTCCATTGTCCATATTTTTTATTCATTTAATTACTCTATTTTTGGTAACTGCACCTCAAATTGTCCATCTTTATTAGATTTGACTGTCGCAATTTCTTTTCCAGACGTATCGAGAACCGACAATTCCTTTTCGCCTTCCACCTTTCCTGACAAAATACTAAACTCTCGCATTTGAATGTATGAAGTTATTTGAACAGGTGTCACTTCTTCTCCAACAGGCGTTACTAGATAGGGTAATGATAAAGTAGATTGAGATGGATCGATTTGTTTTACTTGGCTAAGTGTATAATTTACCGTCTCTTTAACCGCTGTTATCGTTAGAAAATAAGAGAAGATAAGCAAACAAATTGTTAGTAAAAAATACCCTAATAGATAATATATTCTTTGTTTTATCCTTGCTTTATTATGGGTAGAATCTATTCCTTTATTTGAAAAAAATCCTCTTGATTCTTTGAAAGAACCATCCTGAAATATTGGCTGTTCGTAGAGTGGTATGTTTTCTTGCACCGAATCTTCAGTTTTTTCCCCCGGTGATTTCCATTTTTGAACCAACTCCATAATATTCTTTTTCGCTGGTTGTACAATTTCAGATTCAATCTCAAGTGAATCTTCCACATTATCTAATAATTTTTTCTTCAGTTCTTCAGGTGTATCTGAAAAGTATTTGTCGATTGCCTTATTCACAAGAAAAAGAATATTCGTTGACTGACCTCCCTCAACCGTCCAGTCATTAGAAAAACGTATTACTTTGCCTTCAAAATCGTCTGTTAGCTTGAGGGAAACATCGATCATTTTATTATGATCCATGCAATAAGCCACTAGCTGTTCCAATTTTTGGTTGAGTTGATTCAATAATATTGGTTTTCCTAGCCCAAACTTTCGATTGTATTTATTTTTGTAACATTTTAAATTTGCATACATAAAATCC
>JAITWV010000395.1 GCA_031285105.1 Streptococcaceae bacterium
TATACAGGCTTCTTCAAATAAATTATAAAATAGGAACGCGAAAACTTCAGGCTTCAACCATTTTTCATGTGGTGTTGTGCCTTGGAGCGTAGCGGAAAGGAATGATTATAAACATGAAATTTCTTTACTTCACAAGAAACTAACAGATATTCGACAAAACCATTTACATCAAACAACTAGCGAAATTGTGAAAAACAAGCCATTTCGCATTGTAATGGAAACGCTGAATATCAAGGGAATGATGAAGAACAAGCATTTATCTAAAGCAATCGCCACTCAAAAGTTATTTGAATTTCAACGTCAGATTACTTATAAAGCTCAAAAATTTGGCATTGAAGTGATAAAAGCAGATAAATGGTTTCCCTCATCAAAGATTTGTAGCGAATGTGGGCACAAGAAAGTTGATTTAAAGCTTAAAGACAGAAATTATCATTGCATAAATTGTCAGTTAAAAATCGACCGAGACTTAAATGCCGCATTAAATCTAGCGAATTATTCCATTTAGGAACGTTCACTTAAAACGAACACCTAAATATGTACTGAACGATACTCAGGAATTTAAGCCTATGGAGAGTTATATCAAATCGCAGTAGCGAGAAATTGGCAAGGCGAGACTCATTGAAACAGGAAGATGAACCCGTGAGGACATCAAAGTAGATTTTTATAAATTCTGTAAGGTTTTTATAGATATTTCGTATCGGATGCTAGTATTACTGCAATGCCAAAAATTACCCCTTATGTTTCTTGCGAATTTGCGGTGCGTCCATTTATTCGTGAAAATGAAGGCAAGATGATGAAGATTATGCTTGATTGGGCAACTTCACCAGATGAACATCTACGTCGTCTTGCTAGTGAAGGTTGCCGTCCGATGTTGCCGTGGACTGCTGCTTTACCAAAATTTAAAGAAAATCCAAGTCCAATTTTGCCAATTTTAGAAAACTTAAAAGCCGATGATTCCTTATATGTGCGCAAAAGTGTTGCTAATAATTTAAATGATATTTCCAAAAATCAACCTGAATTGGTCATCGAAATTGCGAAACGTTGGTATGGGGATAACAAAAACACAGACTGGATTGTCAAACATGCGACTCGTACACTACTCAAAAAAGGAAATCCAGAAGCGTTAAGTATTTTTGGTTATGAACATGGTCATGAATTTGTGATTGAAGACTTTAACGTGGAGCCTAAAATCGTACAAAAAGATGGAAATATTGAATTTGCTTTTACGATTAAAGTTGATGAACCAAAAAAAGTCCGTTTGGAATATGCAATTGATTTTATGAAAAAAAATGGCAAATTAAATCGCAAAGTCTTTAGTATTTCTGAAGGTTTATTTGAAACGGATCGTTCTTATGATAAAAAACATTCCTTAAAAGATATGAGTACACGCAAACATCATGTTGGATTGCATCGTTTGGCTTTGATTGTCAATGGCATTGAGCGTGAGTTGGTGGAATTTGAATTAGAAGGATAACAAAACGTCTGAACCTAACTACTCAAAGGTTCAGACGTTTTTTATTTTTCAACATTTTCTAATATAAAGCTATCCTTAACTCTTTCAACCACACGAATCATTGGTAACATCACCACACAACCAATCAAACCAAATGCTGCAAAGAATAGATAAATTTGTTGTACTGAAAATACGCCGGCTAATCCACCAAAGAATAAACTAACAACAATCATCATCAACGACTGAGCTAAACCAACAAAGGACATAATGGTTGCTCGTCCTTGTTTTTCAATGGCATCTTGTAATTTTTTGGTGATTAACACACTTGCTATTGCCAAAAGCATAAATGAAAGTCCGAATAATACTAAAGCAAAGACGTTCCAAATGAATGCGAATACACCTAAAATAATGTAAGCCGTAAAAGTTAAAAGAATAATTGGCGTGATTGAGTTCATTTTCTTTTCAAACCACGGAGCAAGTAAATCGCCAAGTGCCATAAATGCAAATCGAATGACTAAAATAGCTGAAATCCACATTGGACCTCGTTCAAAGTCAATGGCGATAAATGGGTCGAATTCATCTAAATATGCCCCAAATCCAGCAAAGAAAATGAAAAATAAAAAGAGCAAGAAGACCAAATGGTTATTTTTGAAAAACGAAAAGATTTCTTTCAATGAACCTTGCGACTCCACGTTTTCCTTAGTTTCACTGTAATAATTTTTCTCTCGAATACCTAGAGCAAGTCCTGCATTAATGAAGCAAACGATGGCTGAAATTAACGCAATCGTTGCCACGCTCAAGAAATTAATCAAAAAGCCAGCTGAAACAATCGCAACAATCACACCTAGGTAGCCAAAAAATTCTGCTTTGCCAAAGATTTCTGTAAACTCTTCTTGTCTATCATCATATTTCAAATTGTCATAAATCAAACTTGACTCTGTACCTGTTACCATCGCCGAAGCTAGTCCCCAAAGTATAAATCCAAGTGCATACGTCCAAAAACTTCCTGTCAAAGACCAAACGAAAAAGCCGATACTTTGGATGAAAGAAGAGACAACTAAGAGATTTCTTCGATTAAATTTATCCGCAATTACGCCCATTGGTAACTCAAAAACCATCGCAGCGATATTCCAGATAATCATTAAAAACGTAATTTGCGTGATGCTTATACCATTTTCTAAAAACAACAATTGATAAAAACTATAAATCGGCAAACACTGTCCGATAAATTTGTATAGATATAGATACTTTTCATTAAACTTCTTCATATTCTTCTCCTTAGTGGGTATACTATAATCATAAAGTCTATACTAATTATAGAGTCAATAAGGAATGTAAAAATGATGAAAAATAATTTATTAACCATCGGAGAGATTGCTAAATTAACTGGTGTAAGTGTGCAAGCCATCAGACATTATGAAAAAATTGAATTGATCAAACCTACTTATGTTGATCCAGATACTAGTTATCGCTATTATTCTTTGCCACATGTGGAGATGATTGATTACATTATTTTGGCATTAAACTTTAATATTCCGCTAAAAACTTTGCGTGATTATTTTAAAGAAGGGCAAATGGTGGAGTTAGCTTTGTTGGTTGAGTATGCGAAAAAACACGCGCAAGAAAAAATCGAGCAATTACAAGCCGGGTTTCAAGCTTTACAAACAATTGAGAAGGCTATTCAAAAACATGAACAATTTCCAGTTGGTGAAAGATATGAACGCGTGATTACTAGTCAAAAGTTCATTACAAAGCCACTTGAAAATGTTAATGATGGCAAATATGAATGTTTAAAACTCTATCAAACCATTGATTATGACATTGAAGAAACACCTGATTTTGGCGTTTTGTTAAAGAAAACCAACGAAAGAATTGAAAAATTTGCAGTCGTGGAAACCTCCAAACATTTGCCAAGTGCTGATTTAATCGTTCCAAAAGGAAAATGGAAGTGTTATAAGAGTTTTGAGTCGTCCATTCATCGTGTTGAGGAGATTTTTGCTGATGATTTGTGTTTAGTTGATGCCTTTATTGCAATTGAAAGTGAAATTATTACTTCAAAAGTGCATGTGGAAAGACCTTTGTTTGAATTGAGGGTTTTAATTTAATTCAGAAAAATCTTGAGTTGCGTGATTGTTGCGACTCAAGATTTTTTTATCAGCTCCTATTGACCGATACCAACTACCGCATATTATAATAGAAGAAAAGGAGCGTGAAAAATATGTACTCAATGAAAGAAACCTGCACGATTTTAAATGTCAGTTATGAAACGCTAAAGTTCTACTGTAAAGAAGGTCTTGTGCCTAATGTTGCCAGAAATGCTAGTAATCATCGTGTTTTTGATGAAGCGAATCTTGCCTGGCTTCAAGGGATTATGATCTTAAGAAAATGCGGCATGAGTTTAAAAGATATGAAAACTTATTTAGAGCATTGCCTTATCGGTCAAGAAACAATTCCTGAGCGTAAAATAATGCTTGAGCTAGTCGAACAAGAATTACATAAAAGAAGAATTGAAATTGAAGACTGCCTGAATTACATAGATAATAAGCAAAATTTTTACGATAAGATTTTAAATGGCGAACTAGAATACATTTCAAATTTAATCAAAACAAAAAAGGAAAAAGTTTCATAAAAGTTGTTGACAGGTAGTCGCTACCGAGCGTTATGATTAATCTATAGTAAAACAAAAGGAGAAAAGATTGATGAAAAATGTAACATTAAACAATGGACTGCAAATGCCAATTTTAGGTTATGGTGTGTTCCAAATTACAGATGGTACTGAAGCGGAAGAATGTGTGGTTCAAGCAATTGAGTCAGGTTACCGTTTGATTGATACTGCTGCTTCTTACTTAAATGAAGAGGCGGTTGGTCGTGGAATTAAGCGTTCTGGTGTTCCTCGCGAAGAATTGTTTATTACAACGAAACTTTGGGTGCAAGATACAGGATATGAAAAAACGAAAAAAGCCTTTGAAGCATCATTAAAAAGACTTGATTTAGATTATTTAGACCTTTATTTAATCCACCAACCATATGGTGACATTCATGGTTCATGGCGTGCGATGGAAGAATTGTATAAAGAAGGAAAAGTTAAAGCAATTGGTGTGAGTAATTTTCATCCAGATCGTGTCATGGATTTGATGGTTCATAACGAAGTCGCACCTGCTGTTAACCAAATTGAAGTACATCCATTCCATCAACGTACCCTTGACAATGAATTTTTGGTTGAAAATGGTGTCAGAACTGAAGCTTGGGCACCATTTGCAGAAGGGAAAAATGACTTATTTACCAACCCATTGTTAAGTGAAATTGGTTCAAAATATGGAAAATCCGTTGGTCAAGTTGTATTGCGTTGGTTAGTTCAAAGAGATATTGTCGTGATTCCAAAAACAGTGAACAAATCGCGTATGGATGAAAATATTAATGTGTTTGATTTTGAATTAACGAATGAAGATATGGAAAAAATCGCAACATTAGACAAAAACGAAAGCTTATTCTTCTCACACCGCGATCCAGCAATGGTGAAATGGTTGGGCGAAAGAGTATTGGATATTTAGGAGGATATTATGGAAAAAGTAGTAGAGATTTCAAGAAACATTTGGCAAGCAATGAAAGAAGTGGATGAGGCAACATTAATTAATTTAGTTCATGAAAATGCAGAATTTGTACATATGACTAGAACTTTAGACAGAACTGCAGAAATTGGTGTCATGAAAGCAAAAAACATTATTGTTGAAGATGTGACGTTTATCGAGCATACTGTTCGTGCGTTTGGTGATACACAAATTATTTTGAACCGCTTGGACTTACATGCGATTGTTCGTGGAAATGTAGCGGTCAACTCGTTTGTGGTTACGGAAAT
>JAITWV010000038.1 GCA_031285105.1 Streptococcaceae bacterium
TCAAGAACTACAAGACTTTTTTGGTGAAACAGCAAAAGTGGCGTTACTGCATGGCAAAATGAAAAATGAAGACAAAGATCATATTATGGAAGAATTTAAGAATAAAAAATATGACATTCTCGTTTCAACTACCGTTATTGAAGTTGGCGTGAACGTTCCTAATGCGACAGTGATGGTGATTATGGATGCGAATCGTTTTGGTTTAGCACAATTGCATCAATTAAGAGGACGAGTAGGACGTGGGGATAAAAAGTCTTATTGTATTTTAGTAGCTAATCCTAAAACAGAAAATGGAAAAGTTCGTATGAAAATTATGACCGAAACGAATAATGGCTTTGTTTTATCTGAAAAAGATTTAGAGCTACGTGGTACGGGGGATATTTTTGGCACGAAACAAAGTGGACTTCCTTCATTTAAAACAGCCGATATTGTACGAGATTTTAATATCTTAGAAGTTGCAAGAGATGAAGCGGCACTTGTTTGGAATGAAGAAAATTGGTGGGAAAAACCGAAATATCAAGAATTAGCAAGCGATTGGCAAGAAGGCAAGACTATTGCACAATTTGACTAATTCCCTTAAAATAGATGAGACTTCAAAATGATGGAGGAGACAAAAATGAAAATTGCCGTAGATGCAATGGGTGGAGACAATGCCCCAAAAGCAATTATTGAAGGGGTAAATTTAGCCAAAAAAGAATTCCCTGAAATCGAATTTTTGCTATTTGGTAAACAAGATGCGATTGAAAGTTACTTAGAAGATAAAGAAAAAATAACAATCATTCATACCGATGTAAAAATTGAATCAGATGATGAACCGGTCAAAGCAATTCGTCGGAAAAAAGACTCATCAATGATTATGGCAGCAAATGCAGTAAAAAATGGTGAAGCAGATGCAGTTTTTTCAGCAGGAAATACTGGGGCTTTACTAGCTGCGGGGTTGTTCATTGTTGGGCGAATTAAACAAATTGAACGCCCAGGGTTAATGACAACTTTACCAGTAATTGGCAATCCAAACCAAACAGGATTTGATATGTTAGACTTAGGCGCAAATGCTGATAATGAACCTGAACATTTGCATCAATATGCGGTTTTAGGCTCATTTTATGCCAAGAATGTCCGCAATATTCAAAAGCCAAGAGTCGCTTTATTAAATAACGGAACCGAAGACTCAAAAGGTTCGATGTTAACCAAAAAAGCCTTTGAACTCTTATCAAACGAGCCATCCATTCACTTCATTGGTAATGTGGAAGCACGAGACATTTTAGCTGGAGTGGCTGATGTTGTTGTAACGGATGGATTCACAGGAAATGCGGTCTTAAAATCGATCGAAGGAACTGCTCTTAACTTGATGAGTTTAATGAAAACAACCATCAAAAATGCTTCTCTTAAAGGAAAAATTGGTGGGTTATTAGTCAAAGATGACCTTAAAGAAATGCAAAAAGTTTTGGATTACTCAAATGCAGGTGGAGCTGTTTTATTTGGTTTGAAAGCACCAGTTGTCAAAACACATGGATCAACTGGACCTGAGGCAGTCAAAAACACGATTAAACAAATTCACACGATGCTCAAAACGGATGTAACAGGAAAATTAGTTGCCCATTATGCAAAAGAAAACGAGGATAAATAAGATGCAAAGACAAGAAGTATTCACAAAAGTAGCGAACTTGATGGCAAAACATTTTGAAGTAGATGTAAATACGATTACGGACAATACCCATTTAGTTGACGATTTACAAGCAGACTCAATCAAAGTTATGGAATTAATTTTAGATATGGAAGATGAATTTGACATTGAAGTATCAGATGAAGCAGCCGAAGAAATGTTAACCGTTGGAAAAATTGTTGATAGTTTAGTTTCCTTATAAAACATGAGAATTTAATAAATATAAGTGAGAGTTTGCAAAATAACTCTCACTTTTTTTTGAACGCAATTAATGAAAATATGCAATGAAAATACATAGAAAAACCATGAAAACGAACATTTAAAAACATGATTATATCAACATTTATCAAAAAAGCTATTACATCACTTGTTAGAGATTTGTGCCAATTGTCAGAAAAATTAGATTTCACGAAAAATACCTCTTGTTTTTTGGTTTACATAAGTCTATAATAATTAACATGAACCCATAAGCAACTGATAACAATAGTTAAATTATCATTGTTTATTCATAAAAAACCTCAAAAGGAGGAGGAAGTTAGATGCCAAATGGAGAACCATTATTAGAATTAAAAAATCTACATTTAGGTTTCAGAATTAAAGACGACTTCTATGATGCAGTAGATGATGTGTCTTTTACTTTAAATGAAAACGAAATCCTGGCAATTGTTGGCGAGTCTGGATCAGGGAAATCCACTTTAGCAACTGCTATTATGGGATTACATCACCCAAGAAATTCAAAAGTTTCAGGGCATATTTTATTTGATAATCAAGACTTAACCAAATTAAGTGAGAATTTATATAATAAGATTCGTGGAAACAAAATTGGAATGATTTTCCAAGATCCATTGTCAGCTTTGAACCCATTGATGCGTATTTCAGATCAAATTGGTGAAAGTTTAAGTTACCACCGCAAGGAATTATCAAAAGAACAAAGATATGACCGTGCGTTAGAACTTTTAGAACAAGTAGGAATTCCAAATCCAAAACGTGTTGCACGTCAATATCCTCATGAACTTTCAGGTGGTATGCGTCAACGTGTCATTATTGCGATTGCAGTTGCGGCAAAACCATCAGTCATCATTGCCGATGAACCAACAACAGCGCTAGATGTAACGATTCAAGCGCAAATTTTAGATTTATTACGAGAGCTTCAAAAAGAAACAGGAGCTGCTATTATTCTTATCACCCATGACTTAGGCGTTGTTGCTGAAACAGCTGATAAAGTTGGGGTAATGTATGCTGGACAATTTGTTGAGTATGCACCAGTAAATGAATTATTCGAAAATCCAAAACATCCGTACACACGCTCATTACTAGACTCAATTCCTCAAGAAGATGCCCATGATGAAGAATTGCACGTGATTCAAGGTGTTGTACCATCATTAAAAAATCTTCCAAGAAAAGGTTGTCGATTTGCTGCACGTATTCCGTGGATTGATGCAAGTGAACACGAAGAAGATCCAGTCTTACATGAAATCGAACCAGGACATTTTGTACGATGCACATGTTACCAAAACTTCCATTTCGAAGGAAGACAGGAAGAGGAGGGAAATGAATGAGTGAATTAATTCAAATTAAAGATCTAAACGTTCATTATCCAATTCGTTCAGGTTTCTTTAATCGTATTACAGACCATGTGCGTGCGGTTGATGGCGTAAATTTTGTCATCGAAGAAGGAAAAACTTACGGGCTTGTAGGTGAATCTGGATCTGGTAAATCAACAACTGGTAAAGCAATTGTTGGTTTAGAAAAAGTAACCAGTGGACAAATTATCTATAAAGGTCAAGATATTACAAAAGCTTCTGTTCGCAAAGGAATGAACTATAACCAAGACGTACAGATGATTTTCCAAGACTCAATGAGTTCATTAAATCCGAAAAAACGTATTATTGATATTATTGCAGAACCAATTCGTAACTTTGAGCGTTTAAGTGATCAAGAAGAAAAGAAAAAAGTAAGAGGTTTACTTGATATCGTTGGGATGCCAGATGATGCTTTGTATAAGTATCCGCATGAATTCTCAGGTGGTCAGCGTCAACGTATTGGGGTAGCTCGTGCAATTGCTACTTCACCAAAATTAATCGTAGCCGATGAACCTGTATCAGCACTTGACTTATCGGTACAAGCACAAGTATTGAACTTCATGAAACGTATCCAAGAAGAGTATAAGTTATCTTACTTATTCATCTCACACGACTTGGGTGTAGTAAAACACATGTGTGACAACATTGCCATCATGTACCACGGCCGTTTTGTTGAGATTGGTTCACGTGAGGATATTTATAACAATCCACAACATATTTATACAAAACGACTTTTATCAGCGATTCCACGTATTGATGTTAGAAATCGTGACATGCATATGGAGGCGCGTCGTCAAGTTGAATTGGAATATCAAAAAGCACAAAATGATTACTATGATGCCAATGGCCGCGTATTTGATTTAACCAAACTAAGCGACACCCATCAAGTAGCACTAAAAGGAGGGAAAGCTTAATGTGGAAAACAATTCTTAGACGAGTATTATTGATGATTCCTCAAATCATTATCCTTTCAATCCTAATCTTTATGATTGCTCAAGCGATGCCAGGAGATCCGTTTACTGGTTTGATCAATCCAAGTCTAGACCCAGCTGTTATTGAAAGAATGCGTGAGGCAGCAGGATTAAATGATCCTTGGCCACAACAATATCTTCGTTGGGTAACAAACTTATTCCAAGGTGATCTAGGTCGCTCATTCATTTATCGTATGGATGTAACAACGCTTTTAGGTCAACGTGTTGGAAATACAGTTAGTTTAGCTTTATTAACAGCAATCTTAACTTATGCCCTTGCTTTACCACTAGGTTTATTAGCAGGTCGTTTTGAAAACAGTTGGTTAGATAAATTTGTACAAGTTTACTCTTACTTAACATTTGCTGTTCCTTTATTTATCTTTGGTTTATTAATGCTTTTCACTTTTGGTTTCCGCTTAGGATGGTTCCCAACAAGTGGTTCAGTACAAATTGGTGTCGGTGCAGGACTTCCGCGAATGATTTCAAGGTTTCAGCACATGATTTTACCAGCTATTACACAAGCATTATTAACCACAACAGTTACGGTTCAGTATTTACGTTCTGAAGTAATTGATGCACAAAAACTAGATTTCGTTCGTACTGCTCGTTCAAAAGGGGTACCAACAAGTAAAGTTTTCTCACGTCATATCTTCCGTAATGCTTCATTACCGATTGCATCAAACTTAGGATTTGAAATCTCAGGTTTAATTGCTGGTTCTGTAATTATTGAAAGTATCTTTTCATACCCAGGAATTGGTCAATTATTTATTTTATCAACCACTCAGCGTGACTATGCTGTTGTAACTTCACTAGTATTGTTATTAGGTGTCGTAGCTTTAGTTGGTATGTTGATTTCAGATATTATCATGAGCTTGGTTGATCCACGTATCAGAATTCAGTAAGGAGGAAAGAGTATATGATTGAAAATGATGAAAATTTAGAAAAAGAAGCTCTTGCAACTCCGGAACTGGTTCAAGAAATATCCATTCCACCAATGGGCTTTCGAATGATTGCCAGAGAGTTCTTAAAGGACAAAATGGCGATGGTTTCGTTGGTCTTCTTAGTAGCAATCTTAGTCGGCGTGTTTGGTGGGAGCCTCTTCATTGATGAAGTAGCTGCTGGTCGTGTTAACGTATTTAATGCCTTTCAAGCTCCTGGTAATGGATATTTACTTGGAACAGATATGAATGGGCGTGATGTGTTAATTCAATTAATTTTAGGTGCTAGAAACTCAATCTTTATTGGTTTTTCTATTACAATTTTAACTTCATTTATCGGTATTCCATTAGGAGTAATCTCAGGTTTCTTTGGAGGCGTGATTGATATTATCTTAATGCGTGTAGTTGATTTTGTTATGATTTTACCAATTCAGTTATTGATTATTATGATTGTATCGATTATTCCAACGTACAATCAATATACTTTCGTGTTAATTCTGTCAATGTTCTTATGGGTTGGGCGTGCGCGTTTGTTCCGTTCACTTTCATTATCAGAAACACGCAGAGATTATATTTCAGCTTCAAAAACATTAGGCACACCAACTTGGAAAATTATTTTCTTTGAGATGATGCCAAACTTAAGTTCAATGTTAATTACGAACTTAACATTAGTATTTGCAGGTAACATCGGGATTGAAACAACACTTACTTTCTTAGGATTTGGTTTGCCAATGGGTACACCGTCTCTTGGAACGCTAATCGGTGCAGCTGCATCAGGGCGTGTGTTAGTGAATTTCCCATGGGTATGGGCTCCAGCATCAATTCTTATCGTATTATTGATGTTAAGCATAAATTATGTTGGTAATGCAATTAAGCGTTCAGCTGATGCACGTCAACGTTTAGGATAAAGCTGAATAATTAAATGGAATGGGATTTTTCATTCCTTTCCATTTAATTTTAAATATTCAGAATTATTCAAAAAAATAGCAACACATATAAAAAAGGCTACACACATAAAAAGGAGAAGGTTTTATGACTAAAAGAAAGAAAGTATTAGGTTTATTAGCTCTAGCAACAGTAACAACATTAACACTTGCTGCATGTGGTGGCGGTGGAAGCAATTCATC
>JAITWV010000047.1 GCA_031285105.1 Streptococcaceae bacterium
TTTTTGAAAAAGATAATGATCCATTGACCACAAGATCAAAATGTTTTTCAATATGAATAAGGAGCAAATTATGTACACAAAAGAACAATTAAAAAAACAACTAGCAACAATTGGCGTGAATCCTAAAGGTGTTTTAAAAGTCCATTTATCTTATAAAGCTATTGGTGAGTTGGAAAATGGTGGCGATACCGTTCTTGAAGCGTTAATGGAGTATATGAAAGAAGGATTGCTTGTTCTTCCTACGCATACTTGGCGCAATATCAATGACATGAACCCTGTATTTGATGTTTTATACACTCCTTCATGTGTCGGTTATTTGACTGAAAGTTTTAGACAGAAAAAAGGCGTGGTTCGCTCATTACATCCAACTCACTCAGTTTCGGCGATTGGTAAGGGAGCTGAGGAATTAGTCAAAGGGGATGAATTATTAACTTCACCATGTGGCAAGGGTGGTGCTTATCATAAATTATATGAAGCCAATGCCCAAGTGTTGTTGATTGGAGTAAATTTTATGCGTAACACGATTGTTCATGGCTTTGAAGAATGGAATGGAGTGCCGAATATCTTAAATGAAAAAGCGGTTGAATTAATTACGATTCCTAAACAAGGTGAACGTATTAAAATTGACATGCATCGCCACATTTCAAGACTTGGTTCACGAACATTTGCTAAATTAGAACCTCGTGCGATTATGGAAGGGGTGCTAACTTTAGGACGATTTGGTGATGCGGATACTCGTTTGATGAATGCCAAGCCTTTGTTTGATTTAGTTAGTGATGAATTGCAGAAAGATTTGAATTATCTGCAGCGTTATTAAAAAATAAATGAAATCATTATTCCATGATATTTCACGTATTATTATACGTCTAATATTCCGATTATGCTATAATATCTGTGAGGTGAGGAAAATGGAACTACGTCATATTACATCAGATGTGCTATCAACAAGCATTACAGACCTAACGAGAAATACACCAAGCATTATTAAAAACGCTCGAAACATAAAAAAAATTATTGTGTTCAAAAACAATCAACCTACCGTTGTTCTTTATGATTTTGAAAAAGATCGTGAGCGTGAAGAAATGATTGAACGTCTTGAAAAAGAAAATCGAGCATTGCGACTAGAAAAATCTCTTTATGCACTCAATTCGACACCACAAACTATTTCAACAGATGAGGATTTTTTTGAGTATCTCAGTGAATTGGAAGATGAGGAAGGATAATGGAAAATTTTGATATTTACTTTATCAAACTAGCTCCAAAGAAGGAATATAAAGCAGGAGGTGCGGTTTACCATTAACATGTTATCGTTTCAGTAGATGAGAAAGGAAATTACTTATTGTTTAACACCATTACGTCTAAATATGAGAGTAAATCAGAGTTTATTAAACTTCAATACTACCCAATTGTTGATTGGAAGGATGTGGGTTTTGACAAACCATCTTATATCGATATCAAAAGTTTCAAGAAATTTAGTAAAGAAATTGTAGAGAAATATTTTAGCAAAGAACCTTTTGGAACACTTTCTAAAGCAGATCAAATTGGCTTAGAGGAATTTGTAGCATCTTATCTTGCTAGACGAAAAAGTTATCATGAAGAACAAAAGCATGCGAAAAAAAATGGAGCAATTGACCATCCAGATAGTTTACAACAAGCTGATGAAACACACGATTAAAAATAAAAAAAGTTAGGTACACTCTTATTTCAAGGAGTCTACCTAACTTTTTTTATGCCGTCAATTCAAGTAAATTCCCTTCTAAATCAGCAATTACCGCTTCATAATATCCATCTCCGGTTGTACGTGGTCCGTTAAGTAATGAAAAACCATCAGCGGTCATTTTTTCCACCATACTATCTACTGCAACTTTGCCACCTTCTAATTGTAAAGCTAGATGGGCAAATCCATAGACATTCGGTGTATTTTCGCTAATATCTGCACGACTCATTAACTCCAAACGCGCACCTGAGGCAAATGTTAGAAAATATGAGCGAAATCCTGTTGTTTGATTATGGTACAACTCATTAGATTTAGCTTCAAAATAGGTTTCATAAAATGCTCTCATTGCTTCTAAGTCACGACACCAAAGGCCGATGTGTTCGATTTTTACCATGTTCATTTCCTCTTTTCATTTGATAGTTCTAGTATAAACTGTGTGAACTATCTCATGTCAAATAATTTTTCAAAATACACTATAATAAAAGCAAATACACACTTATGGAGGAAAAATTTTGATTTACACTATTACACTCAACCCTGCTATTGATTTTATTGTCAGACTTGATACTTTAAACATTGGTGAGGTGAATCGCATGACAAGTGACGATAAATTCCCCGGTGGCAAAGGGATTAATGTTTCTCGTTTGTTGAATTTTTTAGGTACACCAACCACTGCTCTTGGATTTTTAGGGGGATTTACGGGTAAGTTTATTGAAGAAAAATTGCAAGCTGAAGGAATTTGTTCAGATTTTACAACAATCAAACAAGATACACGCCTGAATATTAAACTAAATGCAGATGGTGAAACGGAGATTAACGGCGCTGGTCCAAATATTACTGAAACTGAAATTCAAGTCTTTTTGCAAAAACTAAACCAATTAACTTCTGAGGATATCGTTATTCTTTCAGGTTCAGCACCAAAATCGTTAGGCAATGAATTTTACCAACAAATCATCAAAAAAATTAAAGAAAGACAAGCGGCATTTGTGATTGATGTTGAAGGGCAAATGTTGATTAACTCACTTGTTTTTGAGCCACTATTGATTAAACCAAATCATTATGAATTAGCAGCTATGTTTGAAACACACTTTGAAACGAAAGAAGAGATGATTCCTTATGCGAAAGAATTATTAAAATTGGGGTCAAAACATGTCTTAATTTCCATGGGTGGTGCGGGTGCTTTGATGATTACAAAAGATGCGGTTTACTTTGCGGAACCAATCAAGCGTGAAGTGAAAAATTCAGTTGGCGCGGGGGATTCGATGGTGGCTGGGTTTGTGGATGAATTTGTTAAAACTCAAGATGCGCTGAGAGCTTTTAAAATGGGCGTTGCATGTGGGAGTGCGAGTGCTTTTTGTGATGATTTGGCTAGTCGAGCGTTGATTGAGAAGGTTTTGGAGTTTGTGCATATTGTAAAAATTAGCGAATAGTAATTGGTTTATAGATCTAAACATATTGTCGTTCTTTTTATATTATATGGAAGAATAAACAGGTTGCTTTGATTGAAATTATTGACAAAAGTTGAAAGTTACGCAATATACTGATTGGAAATATTCTGGTTTGTTAAAATTTTTTTTAGTGACCATATTTTTCCTGAAACACGCTTTGATGCAAAGAAAACGCTAATGGCACCTGGTCTTGAGAAATATGACGTGCTTGCAATTGTGAAAATTACGCATGGACTGAATTGGGATGATTTTAATTGGGTGAAATTTGTTGGGGAAAAATTGGATTATGAGGATATTAAGGCGCGTTGATTTAGTGAATTGAAAAGGTTGGAGCACACTCTCATTCCAACCTTTTTTTAACTACATTAGAAAAAATTAAGCGGGTTCTCAAAGCCAAAAAAGACAAACTTCTATACATTATTCAGTTCGCTATATACTTTTTTCGCATACAAATTATACGATTTCATTGAATCCAATGTTTTAAAGAAATGAAGTTTTTCGTTCATATGTTGATTGATTAATTGATGTAAAAATTCATACATCGCAATATCTAGCATAATATCACCTGAAGGCTGATAATGACGACCTTTAAATCTGTTCCAAGCTTCTAACCTTTTTCCTAGTTTTTGTTCTTTATCCCATAACTGTTTGGCAAGTTTAGTTAATCGACGGTTACCTTGTGCTATAACCAAACGTTTTTCTTCTTTTAATCTACTTGCTTGTTCTAACTTAATTTTTGTTTTTCGAGCGATAGCTTCTGCTTTCATTTGTTTCGCATATGCAATCTTTTCTTGATAATCTTCATAATATACTTTCAAAATTCTGTTTCTTCTTTTCAAATTAGAAATTATTTCTTCTATATTTTTAGGAGCTTGATTCAATGTTGATGTAATTTCTAAATTAGCTTCTTGAACAATATGGTTAGGAAGTTCTTTAATCATTTTATCATAGCGCTTAATAGTACCATAAAACGATTTAAATACAGGTAACCACTTTTCATCAATTATTTCCTTTAATTCCGATGGTTTATTTGTCTCATGAATAAATCTTTTTTCGAAAAATTCATTCCATTGATTCACATAATCTTTCCCATATTTTTTTAGATGTTTTAGTCCATTTAATCGAAATAACTCTGCCTTATATGCTTCTTCATGATTTTCAATATATTTGCGATACCATTCTTCCACTTCAAAAAAAGTTTTAATCGCTAAAGAAACATCATTTTTATTAATTGCCTCTTTATAACAAGAATTTCTAAGAGTATTTTGCATCTTTAAAGCTTTATTTCGATATGAAATGTAATCTTTAGTAATCTTACTAATAAAATTTAATTTTGATTCCAACTCTTCGATAGAATTTTCTTCAAGTCGCACATCTTGTACTGTAATAAAGCCTGAAAGACTAATTATTTCTTTCTCACTCAACTTACTAGAAAAAAGCCAAATTTCATAATCAAATTGTTTTAATAATGCTGTTTTTTTACCTTTTGTTGATGCCATAAAAACAGAACGGTTCTCAGATACCAAGCTTGTTAATCGTTCGTGGTCAACCCTAGCTAAGGGCAAGTTCGCTTGGGAGAACTCTTTTAATATACCGTTAAACTTTTTCCTTGATGCAACATTCAAATCCATCTCAACATATTCATCATATAGCTCTTGTTGAAATCTTCTACCTACTGAATATTTGCGTAATACTTCATCTACTCCTTGATCAATTTTATTAATCCCTTTTCTCACTTCATTTGCAACTTCTTGGGGAATGCCTAAATGTTGGGCGAAATGACTTATCCCTAATGCCATTTCATGTTTCTTTGATTTTGATTTCACAACAAATTGGTATTTTATTCCTCTACCACATTTGCATTTCAATAAGTTATGATTACCAAATGCTCTTTCAAAACCAGCATCTTCATTGAAATTTACAAACACCCAATCTGTGTTGCGAAGGAAATTGTTGTTGTGAAAGGCAGAATTGTATTGATATCTTTTGTACATTGAAATTGCTGCTTTTTGTCGATTGTTTAATGTCTTTATTAATTCATTTCTTTTTTCTACAGTTAAAGCGACACTATGCTTTACTTTAATTCGTGGCAAACCTCACACCTCCGATAACGTTTCTATTTTATTGTTTTATTTTTTCACATCTAAAAATCATCTTATTACCATTATCTATCATATTAATCTCAAAAACAATACTGATTTTCTAATTTTAATAGATAATTCATGCAGAAATATTCCAAATTCATTGAGAAATATTCCAGTAACCATGCTAAAGTTATATCAGTCAATTCATTGGCGACAAATAATGGTTTTCCACTATTATCATTTGCCCTATCAAAGCGTAAGGTAGGGCATAATAATATGGAAATCAATAAAGGAAGGATGAAAAATATGAGTTTAGGTTATCGTACAGGGATTATGCCAAACATGAAAGAACCAGGAACATTGGCATACTACAATCGTGTCGTGATCAAGGGAGTAGATGATCTTGACCGTCTTGCACGTAGAATAAGTGCTGAGACAGGCATCAAACGCGGGGTTGTTTTATTGATTTTGACATCTTTAGAAGATATTGCACTAGAACGTATGGGTGATGGGTATGCCATTGAGCTTGGCGGACTTGGAAGAATTTACCTTTCGATTCAGTCAGAGTTGGTAACAGAAGCCAATGAACTAGGAGCAAAGCATATCAAAAAAGCAAAAATCAACTTTAAACCAGGGAAATCTTTCACTGAGATGGCTAAAAATGCAAAATTTGAAGCACATCGCAACTATAAAGATTTTTCTACAGAAGAGATTCTTGCTAAGGGTTTAATTGATGACCTAGCAGATGAAGATGTGTTCTACGAAGATGGAGTTGTTCAAGTGCAGGATGATTACACAGTATATGAAGTAGAGTAAAACACGAAAGAAGAACTTCTATTTATAGTAGAATGTTCTTCTTTTTTTCCCCTTTACGTAGAAATTTTTTTTACAATGGTAAATGACTTCAAATACTATCGTAAAAATATTTTTTTACGATAGTATTTGAGATCGTTTACGTAGGTATTTTTTTGGGGGGAAATGGGGGTTAAAAACCGAACAATTATTAAAAATTCAGCAATTACAAAAAGACCCTATCAAACCAATAGAGTCTCTTCAATCTTACTTATTTATTTTTCTTCAAATGCCAAATATTTTCAGCATACAACGTCACCGTATCATCTGCTGAGAATCGGTTACTTTTCGCCGTATTCATCAAGCTCACACGACGCCATTTTGCCTGATCTTTATACCAAGCATCCACGGTTTCTTGCGCTTCAATATAAGAATCAAAGTCTGCTAATGTGAAATACTCATCGTTATATTGAATTAATGAGTCAAACAATTCTTTTCCTTCATACTGAACGTTTGGAATTGTCCCATCAACAAAGGCATTTAACACGCGCTTAATCGTTGTGTTGTTGTTGTATAACTCATAAGCATTATAGTTATTTTCATGGTAATACTGATACACACGGTCTTTATCTAAACCAAAGATAACGATATTTTCGTCACCTACAGCATCACGAATTTCAATATTTGCTCCATCAAGTGTCGCTACTGTAATCGCACCATTTAACATTAACTTCATATTTGATGTTCCTGATGCTTCTTTACCTGCTAATGAAATTTGTTCTGATACATCTGCTGCTGGAATAATTTTCTCAGCTAGTGACACATTGTAATTTGGTAAGAAAACAATTTTTAGTTTGTCTTTGATTGTTTTATCGTTATTAATTAAGTTTGCTACTTCATTAATACACTTGATAATCGCTTTGGCATAGTAATAACTTGGGGCTGCTTTTGCTCCGAAGATAAAGACACGCGCTGGAATATCTAGGTTTGGATTTTCTTTTAAGTCTAAATAAAGCTTCACAATGTGTAAAAGTTTTAATTGTTGACGTTTGTAAGCATGTAGACGTTTGATTTGTACGTCAAAAATTGCTTCACTTGATACGGAAATACCTGTAACGTCAAAAATGTGTTTAGCTAAACGTTCTTTGTTTTCAAGTTTTGCTTTGGCTAATTTTTTCAAAACCAATTCGTCTTCTTTATAGCTTTCTAAAAGACCAATTTTACGTGCGTCACTTCTCCACTCTGTCCCAATTGTTTCATCTAAAACATTTGATAAAGGTTCATTGGAGATTTGTGACCAACGACGCATTGCAATTCCATTTGTTTTGTTGTTAAAACGTTCTGGGTATAACACGTAAAAATCATGTAATACCACATCCATTAACAAGTCTGAGTGAATTTTTGCTACTCCATTGGTTGAATGTGAGCCGATGATTGCCAAGTGTGCCATGTGTACTTGATCGTGGTTGATGATACGTGTACGAGCAATTAAGCCATCGTCTACTTTGCCAGTCATTTCGTCAACAAAACGACGGTCAATTTCTTCGATGATTTGATACACACGAGGAACTAAATGACGAACCATATCTGTTGGCCATTTTTCTAGTGCTTCTTGTAAAATGGTGTGGTTGGTATAAGACATTACTTTAACCACTACATGCCAAGCTGCTTCCCATTCCATATGTTCTTCATCAAGTAAGATACGCATTAACTCCGCAACGGCAATCGCTGGGTGAGTATCATTGATGTGTACAGCGATTTTTTCGTGTAAATGAATCATTGGAATATTTAATTTCTTGAAGCGTTTAACAATTGTTTGTAAACCGCATGAAGTAAAGAAATACTCTTGGATTAAACGTAAACGACGTCCTTCATAAGTAGAATCATCTGGATATAATACACCGGTAATATCATACACTTCACGGCGAGCGTTAATTGAGTAATATTTACGCTCTTCTGATTCTGGAATTTCAACGTCCCATAAGCGTAAGTTGTTGACTTGACCATTTTCATAACCAATCATTGAAGTATCATAAGGAACACCACGCAAGACACGAGGATTTTCATAAACTGGCTCTAAGCGTCCTGTTTCTTCGTCTGGTTTCATCCAAACATTTCCTTCAAATTTTACTTCACATTTTTCATGGTCTTTACGAATTTCCCATGGATTTCCTGATTGTAACCAAGCGTCTGGCAATTCAATTTGGAAACCATCGATAAATTCTTGTTTGAATAAACCATATTGATAGCGAATTCCGTTGCCAAAACCAGGAAATGCTGTTGAAGCTAATGAGTCCATGAAACATGAAGCCAAGCGTCCTAAACCACCATTACCTAATGCCATATCTTTTTCAGCTTCTGATAAGTCTTCAAGATCGATATCAAAATCTTTCAAGCCATCACGAACCACATCAAGAATGCCTAAGTTTAATAGGTTGCTCTTTAACATTTTTCCTGGTAAAAACTCAATAGAAAAATAATAAGCAATCTTTTCTTGGTGACGTTGACGTGATTGACGATCTTCACGCCAGTAATCTGAAATATACGTTTTAATCAATGAAGCAAGTGCTGTAAATCTTTCAAAATCATTGGCATCTTTGGTTTCAATTGAGAATTTGTGGTGTAGCCTTGTTTTAAAATCACGTTGAAATTGTTCTTTCGTTAAATTATTCATATATATAAACTCCTTTATTATAAGGATGAAAAAATCAAATTAGCTAATCTGGTTAAACATATCAAGGTATAAATCACTAGAACCTTGCCATGAATTATCTGTTAGCATTGCTTGAGTTTGCATTTTCTTCCAATCTTCTTTGTTATTGTGGAATAGTGATACGGCTTGTGACACAGTATTTCTTAAATAATAAGAATCAAAGTTGTCAAAACCAAATCCTGTTCCTTCCCCAGTATACTGGTTATAAGGCAACACAGTATCTTTTAAACCCCCAACTTCATGTACAATTGGTAATGTACCATAACGCATCGAAATCATTTGTGACAAACCACATGGTTCAAAAGCAGATGGCATTAAGAACATATCCGCTCCGGCATAAATCAATTGCGCCACTTTTACGTCAAAGGCAATTGAAACAGCCATTTTTTCTGGATATTGGTACGCAAAATGTTTAAATCCATCTTCAAACTCTGCATCCCCTGTTCCAAGTAAAACGATTTGTACATCATTTTCTTCTAAAATCG
>JAITWV010000133.1 GCA_031285105.1 Streptococcaceae bacterium
TTATCACAAGACAAAGAAATCAACCTTTAGCCCTATATCTATTTTGAGGTTTTTCTATTAAAATAAAGTTAATTAATAATACTGGAATGGAGTGTTAAACATGAGCAAATCTTTCCGAATGTTTCTTGCTGTTGAAGGGATGTTAGCAATAGCTGCTCTTTATTCAATTTTTCATAGCAGAGGTTTGTCTGTTTTGGGGATTGTTGCTTTTCTAGCATTTATCATCACAATGAGAAGAAAGACCGATATGCATAGACGAGGGATTGGAGTCCTTTTTGTTGGAATTATTGTAGCAGTTTTACTATTAAGTAATATTTTTATTTGGTTAATGCTTGCCGTTGCGATTTTATATTTTACGTTAGTTGCCAATGTTTCTCTTGATTTAAGTAGCAAAGGAAAAATTAATGACCCAGAGATGATTTTTGTTCAAGCCAAAGAACCAACAGGAACAAAAAGTGGTAAGTGCATAAAAACAAGCTGGTTTGGTTCTGAGCGAATTGGTGATGATACTTATGAATGGGATGATATCAACATTATTAAAGCCGCAGGAGACACGATTATTGATTTAGGAAATACGTTGTTGCCAAAAGAAGATAGCGTCATTTTAATTAGAAAAGGAATTGGGCGTACACGGATTTTAGTGCCAACCCAGGTAGGAGTTTCCTTTGAGCATTCGACTTTAGCTGGAGTAGTTAAATTTGAAGGGCAAGAATACAAATTAAGTAATGAGACTTTAAAAGTTTATAGTGCAGAATTTGATGAAAGCACTAGAAAATTAAGAATTATTTCTAGCACCTTCTTAGGAGAAATCGAGGTAATTCGCACATGATGACATTACCACGTATTCAAATCTTTTTTTATTCTATGTTTTCAACGTTCATTGTTTTTTTAGTTTTGTTTTTTATCGTCTTTAGTGGACAAGAAAGTGGAATGCTTGAGGTTTTATTTTCAAGAACATTTTTAAGTATTCCACTTCTCGTTTATTTGTTTACTTTTTCAATCATTGTTGGCTTTTTGAACTATTTTTTAGTAACATGGATTGAAAGGAACAATGACAAAAAAATAGAGGAAAATTTACGACACTTAGTTCGTGGTGAATATGATGAAGCGATTCAATTTGAAATTACTGAAGGTTCCCTTTTATCCACCAACGTCCAAATTCACCAAAATATTCATTTATTGGCTAGAAAATTAAATTTAATGAATGAACAATTGCAAACTTTAAATGTTAAATCATCCTTTGAAGGCAGTCAAACACGTGAAGAAATCTTAACTCAAGAAAGACATCGACTATCAAGAGAATTACATGATAGTGTTTCTCAACAATTATTTGCAGCTATGATGATTTTGTCGGGATTAAATGAAGTAGCAACTGCAACAGAGGCGATTCCTCCTGCTTTTGCCAAACAATTAGGAATCGTGACAGATGTTATTAACACAGCTCAAAGTGAAATGAGGGCACTATTACTACATTTACGCCCAATTGAGTTATCTGGAAAGAGCTTAAAACAGGGGATTGAAGGGCTTTTACGTGAATTAGAAAGCAAAATAAAAATTAAATTAATCTGGGATATTGAAGATGTAAAGTTACCATCTGCCATTGAAGATCATCTGTTTAGAATTATGCAAGAGCTTTTAAGTAATACACTAAGGCATGCCAAAGCAGATGAGCTAGAGGTGTATCTAAGAAAAATGCCTTCCACTGTTTTGTTACGTGTGATTGATGATGGTGTTGGCTTTGAGCAATCAAAAGCTTTAAATAAAACAGCAAGTTATGGCTTAAAAAACATTCAAGAACGCGTAACTGGTATGGGTGGAGAAGTAAAGATTGTCAGCTTCAAAGGACAAGGGACAAGTGTTGAGTTAAAAATTCCTATCATTAATTAGGAGGAGTAAATGATAAAAGTTTTACTAGTAGACGATCACGAAATGGTTCGATTAGGCGTTTCAAGTTATTTATCTATTCAAGAAGATATAGAAGTAATTGCTGAAGCGCAAAATGGACTAATTGGTTACCAAAAAGCCTTAGAGTTGAGACCTGATGTAATTTTAATGGATTTGGTGATGGATGAAATGGACGGAATTGAATCCACTCAAAAAATACTAAGCCAGTGGCCAGAAGCAAAAATCATTATCGTAACAAGTTTTATAGATGATGAAAAAGTTTACCCAGCCATTGAAGCCGGAGCAAGTGGTTATTTATTAAAGACCTCATCAGCCGGTGAAATTGCTAGTGCCATCAGAAAAACATTTAATGGTGAAAAAGTCTTAGAACCAGAAGTAACAACGAAAATGATGGAAAAAATGACACGAAAACATATTCCAGAATTATACGAAGACTTAACGGCTAGAGAAAATGAAGTATTACAATTAATCGCTCAAGGATTAAGCAACCAAGAAATTGCGAATGCTTTATTTATTACTTTAAAAACAGTGAAAACCCATGTATCCAATATTTTAAGTAAACTACAAGTAGATGACCGCACACAAGCAGCAATTTATGCGTTCAAACACAAATTGGTAAATTAACAAAAGGGGATAGATATGAAAAAAAGTTTCGTTGTCATTGGGCTTGGACGTTTTGGTGCATCTGTTACTAAGGCTCTTATTGAAAATGGGCAAGAAGTTTTGGTCATTGATAAGGATGAAGCCCGTATTAATGAATTTATGAATATTGCTACTCATGCAGTAATCGCTAATGCTCAAGATGAAAGTACTTTACGCTCATTGGGTATTCGAAATTTTGATGCGGCAGTCATTGCAATTGGAGAAGATATTCAAGCCAGCATTCTAGTGACATTAATGGTCAAAGAAACAGGAA
>JAITWV010000151.1 GCA_031285105.1 Streptococcaceae bacterium
TATGATTGCAATTTACGGGGTTGTATTTAATAATTTTGCAAATAACCACTTAACAAATACAAATGTCCAACATGGTTTGAATGCGATTGTGAACGCACAAACAGCAAAACTCTTCGCAATTCTTCTTGCAAATTTTGCGGTAATTGTTTTGCTGTTTGTGCGTTCACAATCGCATTCAAACCATGTTGGACATTTGTATTTGTTAAGTGGTTATTTGCAAAATTATTAAATACAACCCCGTAAATTGCAATCATAATGGTTTGACCAAGTGTCCGAATAAGCATCATTACACCTGTCACCACACCTACTTCTTCTTTTTCAACCATCATCTGCCCACCAACGTTAAATGTTGTAAAGGCAATCCCTAGTCCAAAACCAACCAAACCAGTAACAATAATTAGATAAATAATACTGCTTTGTTGGGGAATTAATAGATAAAAAATAGAAACTATAAAAGCCGAAACTGTACCTATCAATAAAGTTTTATTAATTGCATATTTTTCCAATAAATTTCCGGTTATATTCGAACCAAACATCCATAAAATCGACATGGGTGCCATTACAAGACCTGCGATGGTTGGTGTTTGTCCATTTACTCCTTGCAACCACATCGGCACATAGACATCAATGGTTCCTAAAAACGCATTTAAAAAGAAACCGACAATATTCATCACAATGAAATCACGATTTTTGAAATATTTTAAAGAAATAAGCGGTTCAACATTTTTCTTTTGTGAGCGATAAAATTCAACGAAGCTTGCCAAACTGATTGAAAATAAGATGAACACTTTAAGCGATAAAAATTCTTCTGAAAAAAATTGTACCCCTAAAAGTAAAGAAAGGATCGCAAGCATTAATAAGAAATTTCCCTTATAATCAATTTTTGCCTTTTGCTTTATCCTATCTTCTTCATGTAAAAATAAATACAACAAAGCAATTAAAACAAGACCAATAGGCAAATTGATGAAAAAAATCCAACGCCAAGACAAATGTAAAAGTAAAAATCCTCCACCCAATGGTCCTAATATTGCCCCTAAACCCCAAACGGCTGATGAAAAACCCATAACTTTTGCCCGTTTTTTAGGCTCATACATATCAGCCAGCAACGTCATCGGCAAAGCAAACATCGAACCTGTACCAATTCCTTGGATGGCTCTTGCTATAATTAAAAAAAACATGGAGCTACTCATTGCTGATAAGAGTGAACCAATCATAAATATCACTAAACCAATTGCTAAAACCGGCTTACGTCCAAACATATCAGCTAATTTACCATAAATCGCTGTGGTCATTGCTTGCGTTAGTAAATAAATAGCAAAAACCCAGTTCATATACTCAATTCCTTGAAGCGATCCGACAATTGTTGGCATTGCAGTAATGACAATTGTTCCTTCAATTGAGTTCATAAACATCGCCACAAAAACAACTACCGTGACCCAAAAAACATTTGTTTGTTTCTTCATTCTATTTCCTCGTTCCATAAAAAAATGCTAGAAAATTAATCCTAGCATAAAACTGATTATTTGAAAAAGAAATTGGTTACAAATTGTCCACCGTACAATAGTAAGTAGCTATAAGCAGCAATTGAAACGAATTTTCCAAAAGTCATAATACCGATAAATTTTTTGGTACTCATTTTAGTTAAGCTATTCATCAACACCAAAGCATCATCTGGTGCAACTGGTGAAATCATCATTAGCGTAAAGAAAACATCCCATTTTTTACTATTTTCAATTTTGCCAATATATTTATCATACGTTTTATCGCTTACAACCGTTGTAATAAAACTCTTACCATATTTTTTACCAAGATTATATAAAATAATTGACCCAATCACATTTCCAAGAAAATTATAAATGAAACCATAAATTGGACCAAAAACTAATACACCAGCCACATTGCTTACTCCACCAGGAATAATTGGCACCACTACTTGAATAATTTGAATAGCCACAAAAATAATTGGACCTAATATTATACGATCACCAATTAAACCTTCTAAAGCGTGTTGATTGGTGAATACTCCTAATTTAATGAAGTAAAAAACAATCCCCGCTGTTGCTAATAAACCAAATACTGATGCAACATTCATTATGCGTTTTCCAACATTTGCTTGCATGCACGTTCCCCCTTTGTGCTTTTTAATATTCTCTTCGACTGTTCTTATTATACTTGGAATGTCAATTGTAGGCAATGGATAAGTCCTCAGTAATGGTTAAGTTTTCATTAATATGCGCTAAAAAACCAACAATCATGCTGGCTTTTTTGTATTTATTCTAAGAAATCTTTCAATTGTTTCGAACGGCTTGGATGTCTTAATTTACGTAATGCTTTTGCTTCAATCTGACGAATACGCTCACGTGTTACACCAAAGACTTTTCCTACTTCTTCTAGTGTTCTTGTGCGTCCATCGTCTAAACCAAAACGCAAACGTAAAACATTTTCCTCACGATCAGTCAAAGTATCTAAAACATCTTCCAATTGCTCTTTTAACATTTCGTAAGCCGCATGTTCTGCTGGTGATGTTGCATTGTCATCTTCAATAAAGTCACCTAAATGCGAATCATCTTCTTCACCAATTGGCGTTTCTAATGAGACAGGTTCTTGAGCGATTTTCAAGATTTCACGCACTTTTTCCGTTGGCAATTCCATTTCAGCACCAATTTCTTCTGGTGTTGGTTCGCGTCCTAAGTCTTGAAGTAATTGACGTTGGATGCGGATTAGTTTGTTAATTGTTTCAACCATGTGTACTGGAATACGAATGGTACGAGCTTGGTCAGCAATCGCACGCGTAATTGCTTGACGAATCCACCATGTTGCATAAGTGGAGAATTTGAATCCTTTACGGTAATCAAATTTTTCAACAGCCTTCATTAGACCCATATTTCCTTCTTGGATTAAGTCTAAAAATTGCATCCCACGACCAACATACCGTTTAGCAATCGAAACAACCAAACGTAAATTGGCTTCTGCTAGTTCTTGTTTAGCGATTGTGTCTCCTGCTTCAATACGCAAAGCAAGTTGGGTTTCTTGATCACCAGTTAATAACGGCACACGACCAATTTCTTTTAAATACATACGCACAGGGTCATTGATTTTAACACCCGTTGGTGCGGATAAGTCTTCTAATTCTTCTTTGGCTGGTTTTGCTGCTTCCATGGCTGCTTTTGATGGTTCACCTTTTTCATCAACCACTGAAATACCCGCATCTTCTACTTTGCCAAGTAATTCTTCCATCCCTTTAGCATCTAAATCATAAGGAGTAGCTAATTTTTCTGTTAGTTCATCATACACAACGCTCCCTTTAGCTTTGTTTTCTCTGATAAACTGTGCCACTGCAACATCATAAGTTGTCACATCTTTTTTTTCTGATTGTGCCACGTCATATTCCTCCTTAAAATTATCGCATTTGTTTTTGTAATCTTTGTAAGTCCATATATTCCTTTAAAAGCTTCATCGCACGTTCCTTATTGCCTGAGCGTTCGGCTTGTAAAAGTTGTTCTTTTATATGCAAAATCCTTGGTTTCAAAGGATAATTACCTATTTTTTTTAGTAAGTCTTCTATTTCACCATCTTCACTTGTTTGTGGTAAAGATAAAAGCAAAATTTCTGAGGTTAAACTTTTTAATTCTTGATCTTGCACAAATCCTAAAAAGTCAGCATCAACAAAACTTGTATAGGCATTCGTATATGATTCAAGTAACACAAAAATCTTTTGATAATTTTCATGTGCAAAAGTAAAATCTGGTATTTCACGCAATTTTGTTTGTACACTTCGCTCATAAAAACTACGAAATAAGAGTTGTTGCTGTGCTTTTTCAACGGCCGATAACTCTTTAATAGGTGGTATTAGCGTAAACGGAACTTCATTATACTCTGATTGTTCATAATATGCACCTGAATAGTTTTCATCTGGAAAAGATGGGGGATAATAGTCATCAGATACTTGTGGTATCTCAACAGTGAGTATTTCCTCACGCATTTTTTTTAACTGTGTAACCAAAACTTCTTGGCTAAATATGGGAAACTCTGTATGTATTTCATTTAAATACATGTTCACTTCTAAAACAGAATCAATCTTAGCTAACTCTTTAATCAGCTCGGATACATACGAAATAACATCTTGTTCATTTTTAAGATTATACTCTTTTTTCAACGTAAGTTTCTTATAAGAGAAAACAGATAATTGAGACTTTGTTAATAGATTATTTAAATTTTCAGCCCCATATTCACGCACATAGTCATCTGGGTCTAATCCAGCTGGTAAATTGACAATACCAATAGACAATTTTGTTTTTTCTAAAAGTTCAATCGCACGATGTGTTGCTGTAATTCCAGCATTATCCCCATCATAAACTAAAACAATTTTTTCAACAGTTTTAGCAATTAAATTTAATTGAATATCGGTTAGTGCTGTTCCAAGTGTGGCAATTGAATTTTCAATTCCTGCTTGAAAAGCTGCAATTACATCCATTTGCCCTTCAAATAAAAAGACTTCTTTGGATTTTTTCATCACACGTTTGGCTAAATCAAAATTAAACAGTGTATTTTTCTTTTCGTAGATCTTAGTATCTGTTGAATTAACATACTTGGCAATTTGTTTATCTGAATCAAGTTCTGGACGTTTTCTTGCACTAAAAGCAATCACTTGCCCACGTTCGTTTCTGATTGGAAAAGTAATACGTCCTGCAAATCGGTCATATAGTTGCCCTTTATCATTTTCAGCAATCAAATTAGATGCTTTCATTTGCTCATAACTATACCCTTTTTTCTCAAAAACCCTCAGCAAAAACTGGCGTTCGTTTGGTGCAAACCCAATTTGAAACGTGGCAATCGTTTTATCCGTTAAACCACGATTAAGTAAATAATTAAGAGCATCTTCGCCTTCTTTCATGTTCAATAAGAAGTGATGATACATCGTTGCCGCCAAAGCATGCATTTCAATCAAATCTGTTTCTTCTTTTAAAATTACTCTAGTTGGTGCTTGTTGTGGTAAATCTATTGCAATATCCTCAAGCTCCGCAATTTTTCCTAGTGCTTCACGAAAACTCAAATTTTCCATTTCTTCAATAAACGTAATTGCATCACCACTACGCTTACAACCATAGCAATGATAAAAACCTTTTTCCAAACTCACATTAAATGATGGTGTTTTTTCTCCATGAAACGGACATAAGCCCAGGTAATTTTTCCCGCGCTTGTCTAATTTCACATAGTGTGAGATGAGGTTGACGATATTTACTTGACTTTTGATTTGCTCGATTGTTTGCTCAAATGTTTGTGCCAAGTGCTCGCCTCCCATGTAACTTACATAAATAGTCCATTATCAATTGTACCATATAAATAAGAGAATTCAAGTATCTGTAATTTAGGGCATGTACGAAAACTATTATTACTAATAAATCTGGGCTACTTTTTTCATAATCTAGGCAAAATTTTGAGTTTATGTGGTTCATAAGCACAAAATTTTAACGACGAGTATGGAAAAAGTAACTCAGATTTATTGTTTTAATAGTTTTCGTACACGCCCTAATACAAGGAAAGAAAAAAGGTTGGAATTTTTTTCTCCAACCTTTTTTTGTTTTTTGGGATGAGTAATATGTATCCCGGTCCAAATAACAACCGGAAGCAAAAACTTATATACCTGCCATCATCTGTGCATGTCGCAACTCTACTCGACGAACATTACGCGGTAGAAAAGCACGAATTTCATCTTCATTAAAGCCGATTTGTAAACGTTTTGTGTCGATAATCATCGGACGACGCAAAAGGTTTGGATAGGTTTCAATCAATTCACATAATTCGGAAATGGTTAAATCATCCAAATCAACATTTAACTCCTGAAAAACTTTAGAGCGAGTAGAAATCAAATCATCCGTACCTTCTAGTGAAAGTGCTAAAATGGATTTTAACTCCTCTTTTTTAATTGGACTGGACATAACATTGCGTTCTTTAAACTCAATTTCATGTTCAGTTAGCCAATTTCTTGCTTTGCGACAACTTGTACAGCTAGGTGAGCTAAATAATGTAATCATACAGGCACCCTTTTCCTCA
>JAITWV010000156.1 GCA_031285105.1 Streptococcaceae bacterium
CATTGGTTTCCAGGTCACATGTCCAAGGCTAGACGTGAAGTTCAAGAAAAATTAAAATTTGTCGATATCGTATTTGAGTTAATTGATGCTCGTTTGCCACTATCAAGTCGTAATCCAATGTTAGACCAAATTTTAGGACAAAAACCGCGTTTAATTTTATTAAATAAAGCAGACTTAGCCGATAATAATCAATCGCAAAAATGGAAAAAATACTTTGAAAATCAAGGGCATCGTGTCTTAATTATCAACGCACACGAAAATAAAGGTGTAAAACAAATTGTTCCTGAGTCAAAAATTGTCTTAAAAGAAAAAATCGAACGTGAAAAAAATCGTGGAATTAAACCACGGGCGATTCGAGCAATGGTTATTGGGATTCCAAACGTTGGCAAATCCACTTTATTAAATCGCTTGGTTGGTAAAAAAATAGCGCAAACTGGCAATAAACCTGGAGTGACAAAAGGGCAACAATGGTTGAGAATTGACAGAGAACTAGAATTATTAGACACACCAGGGATTTTATGGCCAAAATTTGAAGATCAAGAAATTGCTAAAAAATTGGCCTTAACTGGAGCTATCAAGGATCAGTTGCTTCATTTAGATGACTTAGCACTTTATGCGATTGACTATTTTGTGCGCTATCATGCAAATGAGTTAATGGAACGCTATAAATTAACCCAAGATGAAATCAGTGAGCCAGCGGTTGATATTTTGATGTTGATTGCCAAAAAAAGAGGTTTCAAAGACGATTGGGAACGTGCGGCACAAATGTTAGTAACAGAGCTTCGTCAAGGGAAATTAGGTGGGTTTACTTTAGATGTTTACGAAGAGAAGAGTAATGAAAATGAGTAATTCGATTGCTGAAATAAAAGCTATTTTAACTCAAGAAACGGTCGATGAACATTTGCTTTTGATGTTGAAAAAAGATGAACGAAAAGGAGTTCAAACGGCATTAAAAAGTTATTTTAAACGTCTAGAAAAAAAGAAGTTACTTTTAAAAAAATATGAAGAAATGCAAACGTATGAACGTGCGTCTTATAATCAAGGCTATCAATTGATTGCTGGAATTGATGAAGTCGGTCGTGGTCCATTAGCTGGTCCAGTGGTGAGTGCTGCTGTTATTTTACCTCAAAATGTTCAGCTACTAGGAATTAATGATTCCAAGCAATTATCAGCTACAAAAAGAAAAGAACTTTATCAAGAAATTCAAGAAAAAGCCCTGGCAATTGGTATTAGTATAATTGCACCAGAAATTATCGATCAGGTAAATATCTATCAAGCCACTAAAATAGCCATGCAAGAAGCGATTGATAAGTTAGCGATTCAACCAGATTATTTGTTATTAGATGCCATGCAATTGGATAATGGGTTGCCACAAGATAAGATTATCAAGGGTGATGCCAAGTCAATTAGTATTGCGGCGGCTTCAATTATTGCTAAAGTCGCACGTGACAAAATAATGGAAGATTATGATAAACAATATCCTGGTTATGGTTTTTTTAAAAATGCTGGATATGGTACAAAAGAGCATTTAGAAGGGCTTCATCTGTTAGGCATTACACCAATTCATCGCAAAACGTTTGAACCAGTTAAGAGTTTGATTAAAAAATAGAATAAATCTTGGAAATCTTCATTTTTTGCGTATTTATATAATAAGAGCAAAAAATGGAGGTTTTTCGTATGCAATTTGGCAGAGATTTATTATTCAAACTGAAATTTATTAAAGGTATTAGTAATCAGCAAATCAATACCTTTATCAAAAAAGTGCAAGAATTAGAATTACACAATCATCCATTGACACATTTTGATATTGTTAATTTGGCTGGTATTGATAAAACAAGATTTTCTTTTTTGAAAAATTGGAGCGATTTTACGCATGAACAACTACAAAAAGCGCAAAAGGAACATCATTTTATTAGCATTTTAGATGAAGATTATCCATATTTATTGAAAGAAATCCATAATCCACCAGTCATTCTTTTTTATAAAGGAAACAAACAGTTGTTACAAACGCCTATGCTTTCTGTTGTTGGTTCACGAGATGCAAGCGAGTTAGGAATTAAAAGCATTCAAACAATTATTCAACCTATTGCCACAAGTTTTACGTTTGTTTCAGGACTTGCCACGGGTATTGATGGTTCAGCCCACAAATTAGTCTTAAAACATGGAGGAAATACGATTGGTGTGATTGGGACAGGCTTAGATGTCTGTTATCCAAAACACCATGAATCACTTCAAGAATATATGAGCCAAAAGCAGTTGGTTTTAAGTGAATATCCTAATGGGACGACTCCTAAAAAACATCATTTCCCTCAGCGTAATCGCATTATTGCTGGTCTTAGTTATGGCACAATTGTCATAGAAGCCAAAATTCGTAGCGGTTCATTAATCACTTGCGAAAGAGCTTTAGAAAGCGGAAGAGAGATTTTTGCTGTTCCTGGTGAAATTATCTCTGGTCGTTTTGAAGGTTGCCATAAACTCATTCAACAAGGGGCCAAATGTACGACTTCTTATAAAGATATTTTACAAGAATTAATAAGCATTGCATAAAAGTTCTTGACAAAGACAATCTTTTTCCTCTAACATATAAAACGATTGAATGTTATTTAACGTAATATAGAAGAAAATATAAAAATATTTTTGGGAGGAAAAGATGGCTAAAGCAAAAAGTAAACCAAAGAAAAATCTAGTTATTGTCGAATCACCTGCAAAGGCTAAGACAATTGAAAAATATTTGGGTAGAAATTACAAGGTTGTTGCAAGTGTTGGGCATGTAAGAGATTTACCAAAAAGTCGTATGGCAATTGATGTTGAAAATAATTATGAACCAGATTATATTAACATTCGCGGTAAGGGTGATATTATTAAAGGGTTGAAAAAAGAAGCAAAAAACGCGACCAATATCTACCTAGCAAGTGACCCGGATAGAGAAGGTGAAGCGATTAGTTGGCATTTATCTCATATTCTGGGGTTAAATCCGCAAGAAAAAAATCGCGTTGTTTTTAATGAAATCACCAAAGATGCTGTCAAAGAGGCATTTAAAAATCCACGTGAAATTGATCAAGATTTAGTAGATGCTCAACAAGCAAGACGTGTGTTGGATCGTTTAGTAGGCTATTCTTTATCCCCTATTCTATGGAAGAAAGTAAAAAGTGGTCTTTCTGCTGGACGTGTACAATCTATTGCAGTGAAGATGATTATTGACCGTGAAGAAGAAATTCGCAAGTTTATCCCAGAAGAATATTGGACTATTGATGCGCATTTTCAAAAGGATAAACAAAAATTTAAAGCCTCATTTTGGGGACTAGATGGCAAAAAATTTGAACTGAAAAATAATGACCATGTAAAAGAAGTAATGGGTCGTTTAAAGTCAAAAGAGTACAATGTTTTAGATGTAGTTAAAAAAGAAAAACGTCGTAATTCACCAAACAGTTACACAACCAGCTCTTTACAACAAGATGCATCAAACAAGTTGAATTTTCGTGCGGGTAAAACAATGCAGATTGCCCAATTGTTATATCAAGGGATCCAATTGTCGAAAAAAGAAGGAACAGTTGGATTGATTACTTATATGCGTACGGACTCAACGCGTATTTCACAAACAGCAAAAGAAGAAGCAAGTCAATTTATCACTGAAAAATTTGGCAAGGAATATTCAGCAATTGGCGTGAATAAGGCGGCCAAAAAAGCACAAAATGCTCAAGACGCACATGAAGCAATTCGCCCGTCCTCAATTGAACGCACCCCTGAAATGATGGCTGCTTTCTTAGACAAGGATCAATTAAAATTATATACATTAATTTGGAATCGTTTCGTAGCTAGCCAAATGACACCAGCCGTTTTTGATACGATGCGTGTAAGAATTGAGCAAAATGGTGTAATTTTCAATGCGAATGGTTCAAAAATGAAATTCAAAGGATACACAGCTGTTTATAACGATACTGAAAAAGACAATACGTTACCAGACATGGAAGTCAATGACAAAGTAAAAAACGTGTCGATGCAACCAACGCAACATTTTACACAGCCTCCTGCACGTTTTACAGAAGCTACTTTGATTAAAGTCTTAGAAGAAAGTGGAATTGGTCGTCCGTCAACCTACGCAGCAACAGTTGAAACCATTCGTAAACGCAATTATGTTAAGTTAGAAGCCAAACGTTTTGTGCCACAAGAAATTGGTGAGATAGTGAATAAATTGATTGTTGATTTCTTTCCAAACGTGATTAACGTCGATTTTACGGCAAACATGGAGCATAATTTAGATGAAATCGAAGTTGGAAAAGAAAATTGGCGTCAAGTAGTCGATCATTTCTATCAACCTTTTGCCAAAGAGTTAGGAAATGCCGAAGAACAAATTGAAAAAATTGAAATCAAGGACGAACCAGCAGGGTTTGATTGTGATGTTTGTGGCAATCCAATGGTTATTAAACTTGGTAAGTATGGAAAATTCTATGCTTGTAGTACATTTCCTGTTTGTCGCAACACAAAGCCAATGGTCAAAGAAATCGGTGTAATTTGTCCGAAGTGTCATGAAGGTCAAGTAATCGAGCGTAAATCAAAGAAAAATCGTTTATTCTATGGCTGTTCTCGTTTTCCTGATTGTGATTTTACAAGCTGGGATAAACCAATTGGTCGTGATTGTCCAAAGTGTGAGCATTTCTTAGTTGAAAAGAAAGTGCGTGGGAAGGGATTACAAGTGATTTGCCCAAATGGTGATTATGAGGAAGTAACGACCAAATAGTTTTACTTAAAGGGTATGTTGCTTATTTCTTATTTAGGAGTAAGAGGAGATAAAATAAAATGAACTATGAATATATCAACGTAATCGGCGCCGGTTTAGCTGGAAGTGAAGCCGCCTGGCAAATTGCTCAAGCAGGTATACCAGTACGTTTATATGAAATGCGTGGAGTGAAAAATACCCCACAACACAAAACGAATGATTTTGCAGAACTAGTTTGTTCTAATTCTTTACGTGGCAATAGTTTAACGAATGCAGTTGGTCTTTTAAAAGAAGAAATGCGTCGCTTAGGTTCAGTTATCATTACTTCAGCCGACGAAACACAAGTTCCAGCAGGTGGCGCTTTAGCAGTTGATCGTGATGGCTTTTCTGGGTTAGTTACAGATAAAATTAAAAACCATCCATTAATCACAGTCATCAACGAAGAAGTAAGCAAGTTGCCAGAAAATGAGTTAACTGTTGTTGCTTCTGGTCCATTAACCAGTGATTTATTAGCTGAGCAAATTATTGAGTTTAATGGACAAGAAGGATTTTATTTTTACGATGCAGCAGCTCCAATTATTGATGTTAATTCCATTAATATGGATAAAGTGTATAAAAAATCACGATATGACAAAGGGGAAGCAGATTACATCAACTGCCCAATGACAAAAGAAGAATTTAATCAATTCCAAGAAGCACTAATTCATGCTGAGGAAGCACCTTTAAATTCCTTTGAAAAAGAAAAATATTTTGAAGGATGTATGCCAATTGAAGTGATGGCAAAACGTGGATATAAAACCATGTTATTTGGGCCAATGAAACCGGTTGGATTAGAATATCCGGAAAGTTATACCGGTAAGCGTGATGGCGATTATAAAACTCCTTATGCGGTTGTGCAGTTACGTCAAGACAATGCGGCAGCTAGCTTGTATAATTTAGTTGGCTTTCAAACACATTTAAAATGGGGCGAACAAAAGCGTGTTTTTCAAATGATTCCTGGATTAGAAAATGCTGAGTTTGTGAGATATGGTGTCATGCATCGCAACAGTTTTATGAACTCTCCAGAGTTATTGTTGCCAACTTATCAGTCAAAAAAGAACCCGAATATTTTCTTTGCAGGACAAATGACTGGAGTTGAAGGATATGTTGAGTCGGCTGGTTCTGGTTTAATTGCTGGCTTGAATGCAGCTAGGATTGCTAAAGGAATGGAACCGGTAGTCTTTCCAAAAACAACCTCAATTGGTTCAATGGCTCATTATATAACGTATACTAATGGCAAACATTTTCAACCAATGAATGCAAACTTTGGAATTATCAAGGATTTACCTGAAAGAATTCGTGACAAAAAAGAACGTTATGAAGCAGTAGCTAATCGTGCGTTAGAAGACTTAGCTCAAGTACAAGCAAGTTTATAATTGTTTTAAAACTGATTTGGAGTCGCTAGATTTTAAATCAGTTTTTCTTTTAATTGTTACCTCTTTTAGAAATAATCGAAAATTTCAGAAAATTCCATTGATTAACAAGATTACTAGTGTTACCATTAGACTACAATGAAAAAAAGAAAAATATGTTGAAGAAAAACTTGGGCAATCATTCAAAATGAAGATCTAAGCAGCTACATTTTATAACGGAGGAAACATGGAAACATTATTAGAAAAAACACGAAAAATTAACGAACTATTACAACAAAAAAACGCATTTGAGGTCGAAAATGATCTTCCGTATGACAATATGGCGGTTGCTTTAAGCTCAATCATCAATGCTAATTCATATATTATTGATGAATCTGGAAAACTATTAGGCTATCATGAAAGTTTAGCCATCAATAATGAACGCATGCAACGAATGATTGAAGAACGTGAATTAACAAAAGAATACACACAAAAAGTGAGACTAATCAGTAAAACGCAAGCCAATATTCCGGTGACGGATGATTTATCCATTTTCCCAGGAGAGTTAAAAGAAAAATTTCCGAATGCTTGGACAATCATCATTCCAATTTATGGTGCTGGTCGCAAGTTAGGAGCGATTATTTTAGGACGAGAAGATGATAAATTTCAAGCAGATGATTTAGTTTTAGGTGAATATTCATCAACAGTTGTTGGGATGCAACTTTTATACCATCAATCAAAGACAATTGAAGAAAAAGTACGCAATCAAGCAGCAATTCAAATGGCGATTCCAACTTTGAGCTATTCTGAATTAAAAGCTGTTAAAGCTATTTTAGGTGCATTAGATGGTCATGAAGGGCGATTAACCGCATCACAAATTGCTGATGAGATTGGAATCACACGCTCAGTAATCGTCAATGCTTTACGCAAATTAGAATCTGCAGGAGTGATTGAAAGTCGTTCATTAGGAATGAAAGGAACATATTTACGTATCTTAAAACCAGGGATCATTGATGAAATTATGGCACAAAACATTTAGGAGAAACACATGGAAATTATTTTAAAAAATACAAAACTCACAGCAATCATTGATACAAAAGGTGCAGAATTAAAAAGTTTAAAATCAACTGAAGGAATCGAATATATTTGGAATGGTAACCCTGAGTATTGGGGCAGACATACACCTGTTTTATTCCCATTTGTTGGACGTTTGAAAGATGATCAATATACCTTTGAAGGAAAAACTTATCATGTAGGACAACATGGGTTTGCTCGAGATAATGAATTTGAACTACTAAGTCAAAATGCAACAACAGCCGTATTTTCATTTAAATTTAGTGAAAAAACATTAGAATTATATCCATTCAAATTTGAGTTGGTGATTACTTATGATTTGACACCAGATGGCATTCAAACCACATGGAGAGTAATCAATCTTGATGAACAAACGATGTATTACGGAATTGGTGGACATCCAGCCTTTAATCTGCCATTAGAAGAAGGATTGAGCTTTGAGGATTACTACTTTGAAATCTCACCAGGTGGCACAAAAACACGTATGCCATTTGTCCCACCATACTTAGACTCTCAAAATACCGTGCAAGAAGAGGTAGGTAAAATTGCAATTTCACGTGAATTATTTGCAGGAGATGCTTTAGTTTTTGAAACGCCCGAAAGCACATCAATTACCATTAAATCAGATAAATCAGCACATTCGTTAACGCTAAGTTATGAAAAAATGCCTTATCTTGGTTTATGGTCGACTTATCCAGTTGAAAGTCCGTTTGTGTGTATCGAACCGTGGTGGAGTTTTGCTGACACTCTGAATGATACAGGTGAATTAATGCAAAAAACAAGTATTCAAACGCTTGAGGTAGGTAAAGAATTCGAAACAAGTTATTTGATTAGCGTAAAATAAAAAATGAGGTTGCCTATAAATTTAGGTGACCTCATTTTTTTATTATCGAACGTAAGGGAATCGAACCCCTATCTGAAGAGTCGGAGTCTTCCGTGATATCCATTACACTAACGTTCGTTACAAATAATTATTTTACCGAATTTTTCTTAAAAGTACAAATGAAAGTTTCTTTTTAATTGTGAGAAAAAAAATTAGGTAAATTTGTTGCACTTTAATTTAGAAAATGATATTCTCTTTTACATAAGGAAAGAAGAAAGATTCGGACCTTTAAATTTTTATCTTCAATGGGTCATTAATTGTCATACAGGGACGATTCGTGTCCAGAAGAGGTCGCCATGTCAGAAAATCTTAAATTGTTAGAACTAATCGCACCAGATATCATAACAGACTTAACCAGACGCTATAAAGTTTTACGTCAAATTGCATGGAGTGAGCCAATTGGTAGGCGCGCACTTGCACAAAGACTAAACATAAGCGAGAGAACTCTACGAACAGAAAGCGACTATTTAAAATCATTAGCTTTGATTGATAGCAGTAAAAGTGGGATGACCCTTACACAAAAAGGAAGAGTTACTCAACAAAAGCTTGAAGTTTTAATGGACGAGTTGACTGGGATGAAAGAGTTAGAACAAAATTTACGCAAGCTTTTTGGTAATAAACGTTGTATTGTTTTACCTGGTGATTCTGATGAAGAAAAAAAAGTTTTAGAAGATTTTGGCGAAATATTAGTGCAATGTTTAGATGAGCAGTTACCTGAAGGAGAAAACATTTTAGCAATTATGGGTGGTACAACAATGGCTGCCTTAGCTGAAAATTTCATGAATTTAGAAACAAGTAATCGGCATAACTTATTTGTCCCAGCCCGTGGAGGAATAGGAGAAGCATTAAATATCCAAGCAAATTCCGTTTCGGCAAAAATGGCTGCACTAAGTCACGGGGAACATCATGCTTTGTATGTCCCAGAACAAGTATCACCACAGACATATGACTTGCTTATTCAAGAACCTGCTATTCAAGAAGTGTTAACATTAATAGAAACTTCAAATTGTGTCATTCACTCCATCGGACGAGCGCTTTATATGGCTGCTAGACGAAAAATGAATGATCAAGAAATTTTAATGTTAAAGCAAAAAGGCGCAGTAGCAGAAAGTTTTGGATATTTCTTCAATGCACAAGGGCAAATAGTTTACAAAATACCTCGCATTGGACTACAATTAAAACAGCTTAAAAAAATCCCACTAGTTTTTGCAATTGCAGGTGGAAAATCTAAAGCAAAAGCAATTGTAGCATATATGCAAAATGCACCCAAACAAACATGTTTAATCATTGATGAAGCATGTGCAAATGAGATTTTAAGAGGGGCAACCCTTTAAAATAAATATACTTTTGATTTTTCTTAAGGAGGAAATCTTAAAATGACAGTAAAAGTTGGTATTAACGGTTTCGGACGTATTGGTCGCTTGGCTTACCGCCGTATTCAAGACGTTCCAGGAGTAGAAGTAGTAGCAATCAATGACCTTTCAGATCCAAAAATGTTAGCTCATTTATTAAAATACGATACAACTCAAGGACGCTTTGAAGCAGACATCGAAATTAAAGAATCTTCATTCGTAGTAAACGGACATGAAGTAGCAATTTCTGCACAAGCTAACCCAGAAGTAATTGGTTGGGATAAATGGGATGTTGACGTTGTTTTAGAAGCAACTGGATTCTTCGCATCTAAAGTTGGTGCTGAAAAACATATCACTGGTGGTGCAAAACGCGTTGTAGTTACTGCTCCTGCTGGTAATGATGTTAAAACTGTAGTATATAACACAAACCATGACATCATCACTAAAGATGACATCATCATTTCTGGTGCTTCATGTACTACTAACTCATTAGCTCCTATGGCTGATGCATTAAACAAAGCGTTCGGTATTAAAGCTGGTACAATGACAACTATTCACTCATACACTGGTGACCAAATGACTCTTGATGGTCCTCACCGTGGTGGAGATTTACGTCGTGCACGCGCTGCTGCAGAAAATATCGTTCCTAACTCAACTGGTGCTGCTAAAGCAATTGGTTTAGTATTACCTGAATTAGACGGTAAGTTACAAGGTCACGCACAACGTGTATCTACTCCAACTGGATCAGTTACTGAATTAGTTACTGTTTTAGACAAAAAAGTTACTGTTGATGAAGTAAATGCTGCAATGAAAGCTGTTGCTAACGAATCATTTGAGTACAACACTGACGAAATCGTTTCTAGCGATATCATTGGTAACACTCACGGTTCTATCTTTGATGCAACTCAAACAGAAGTTACAACTGTTGGCGATGTTCAATTAGTTAAAACTGCTGCTTGGTACGATAACGAAGCATCATACGTAGCACAATTAGTTCGTACAGTTGCTCACTTTGCTAACTTAATCGGATAATATTGAATATGAAAGCGGGGAGGCTTACTGCTTCCTCGCTTGTTTTAGGTGGTGAAACGAGCGCTTTGCCTTGATAAAATTTTACCCCAAGGGCACTTCCTTTGGGCGCTCAAAATTAAGGTTCTTCGCTTGCGAAGGTTCTTAATTTTGAAAATTTTACTCAAGGCAGCTCGATTGAACCCCGTTTATTATTATAAAAAAGAGGTAAATACTACAATGGCTAAATTAACTGTCAAAGATCTTGATTTAAAAGGAAAAAAAGTATTAGTTCGTGTGGATTTTAACGTTCCATTAAAAGATGGCGTAATTACAAACGATAACCGTATCACTGCAGCAATACCAACTATCCAATACATTTTGGAACAAGGTGGACGTGCAATTTTATTTTCTCACTTAGGACGCGTGAAAGAAGAAGCAGACAAAGAAGGTAAATCATTAGCTCCTGTTGCCATTGCTTTAGGTGAAAAACTAGGTAAAGAAGTAGTTTTCCCAGGTGCAACTCGTGGTGCTGATTTAGAAAACGCAATTAACGCTTTAACTGATGGCGATATTTTATTAGTAGAAAACACTCGCTTTGAAGATGTTAATGGCAAAAAAGAGTCAAAAAATGATCCTGAATTAGGTAAATATTGGGCTTCATTAGGTGATGATATTTTTGTTAACGACGCATTCGGAACAGCTCATCGCGCACATGCTTCAAACGTGGGAATTTCATCAAACGTTGCAAAAGCTGCTGCTGGGATGCTTTTAGAAAATGAAATCAAATTTATCAAAGATGCTGTTGAAAATCCAGTTCGTCCATTCGTGGCAATCTTAGGTGGTTCAAAAGTATCTGATAAAATTGGTGTGATTGAAAACTTATTAAATAAAGCTGACAAAGTAATCGTTGGTGGTGGGATGACTTATACATTCTACAAAGCACAAGGATTTGAAATTGGAAACTCTTTAGTTGAAGAAGACAAATTGGCATTAGCAAAAGAAATTATGGCGAAAGCTGGCGATAAATTGATTTTACCAGTTGACTCAAAAGAAGCAAATGCCTTTGCAGGTTACACTGATGTCAAAGATACTGAAGGTGAAGCTGTAGATGCAGGCTACTTAGGATTAGATATTGGTCCTAAATCAATTGCAAAATTTGAAGCTGAAATTGCCGGCGCGAAAACAGTCGTTTGGAATGGTCCAATGGGCGTATTTGAAAATGAAGACTTCCAAGCAGGTACTTTAGCAGTAATGGATGCAATCGCTGCTCAAGAAGGTGCTACTTCAATTATCGGTGGTGGTGACTCAGCAGCTGCAGCTATTAACTTAGGTCGTGCTGACAAATTCTCATGGATTTCAACTGGTGGTGGCGCTTCTATGGAATTGTTAGAAGGCAAAGAATTACCAGGACTAACAGCTTTAACTGAAAAATAATGAAAATTGCCGTGGTGGGATGAATTGTCTGCCCACCGCGCTTAATTTATAGAAAAAGAGGGTTACATCATGTCAAGAAAACCAATCATTGCAGGAAACTGGAAAATGAACAAGACTTTGGCAGAAGCACAAGCATTTGTTGAAGGCGTAAAATCTGCTATTCCATCAAAAGAATTAGTAGATACAGTAATCGGTGCTCCAGCTTTATTCTTAGCGCCTATGAACTACCTACGTCAAGGAACTGAACTACAATTATCTGCACAAAACAGCTACTTTGAAAATGCTGGTGCGTTCACAGGTGAAAATTCTCCAGCGGCAATTGCTGATCTTGGAATTGAATACATCATCATTGGACACTCAGAACGTCGTGAATACTTTGGTGAAACAGATGAAGATATCAACAAGAAAGCCAAAGCAATTATCAGTAATGGTTTAACACCAATCATCTGTTGTGGTGAATCATTAGAAACATTTGAAGCTGGCAAAACTTCTGAATGGGTTGAAGGACAAATTACTGCAGCCTTAAAAGATTTAACTCCTGAACAAGTTTCTAACTTAGTAATTGCTTATGAGCCAATCTGGGCAATTGGAACTGGTAAATCAGCTACTTCACAAATCGCAGATGATACTTGTGGTGTGGTTCGTTCAACAGTTGAAAAATTATACGGAAAAGCTGTCTCTGAAGCTGTTCGTATTCAATATGGTGGTTCAGTTAACCCATCAAACATTGCTGAATACATGTCAAAAGAAAACGTTGATGGTGCTTTAGTAGGTGGTGCTTCATTAGAAGTAGACTCATTCTTAGCATTATTAGATTTTGTAAAATAATTTTCACGAAATTTGAGCAGTTTTATTGAAAATTTTCAGTAAAAGCGTTAAAATTTAAGATAGTTAATTAAGGGACAACAACCCTTTTAAAATATTGCACAATAAAGGAGACATAAAAATGTCAATTATTACTGATGTATACGCACGCGAGGTTATGGACTCACGCGGTAACCCAACAATCGAAGTAGAAGTTTATACTGAATCAGGAGCTTTTGGACGCGGAATGGTTCCATCAGGAGCTTCAACTGGTGAACATGAAGCAGTTGAATTGCGTGATGGCGACAAATCTCGTTATTTAGGAAAAGGCGTTCAAAAAGCAGTTGATAATGTAAATAACATCATTTCAGAAGCTATTATCGGTTACGATGTTCGTGATCAACAAGCTATCGACCGTGCAATGATTGCTTTAGATGGAACTCCAACTAAAGGTAAATTAGGTGCGAATGCTATTTTAGGTGTATCTATTGCTGTTGCTCGTGCTGCTGCTGACTATTTAGAAGTGCCTTTATACCACTACTTAGGCGGATTCAACACGAAAGTTTTACCAACTCCAATGATGAACATCATCAACGGTGGATCACATGCTGACAACTCAATTGACTTCCAAGAGTTCATGATTATGCCAGTTGGTGCGCCAACATTTAAAGAAGCTTTACGTTACGGTGCGGAAGTATTCCATGCATTAGCTTCAATCTTAAAAGCTAAAGGTTACTCAACAGCTGTTGGTGACGAAGGTGGATTTGCTCCTAACTTAAAATCAAACGACGAAGGTTTTGATGTAATTATCGAAGCAATCGAAAAAGCTGGTTATGTACCTGGTAAAGATGTTGTTTTAGCAATGGATGCTGCTTCATCAGAATTCTATAACAAAGAAAAAG
>JAITWV010000216.1 GCA_031285105.1 Streptococcaceae bacterium
CCACAGCAGCCATACCGTCGAGCCAGTCCGCAGCCCATATACGAAAACTCGTAAATGAAGAAAGCCTTAAAGTCTTATTCATTTCACAAACTTCAAATCAATTACGCTGTACTAAAGTGTGTGTAATTCTAAAAATTAACCAACACTATTAGCTAAAAAAGACATTAATTTTTCTTCACAACAGATGACTTCAAGCCCATAAAGCCAAATCCATCCACTTTTGCATCAATATCGTGCCCATTATTCAACTCCGGGTCAACTAAACGAATACTTTTAACCTTTGTCCCTTTTTTAATTGACTTTGGCATTCCTTTAACTACTAAATCTTTAATGATTGTTACAGAATCACCATCTTGTAAGACATTGCCAACTGAGTCTTTAACTAATGCTGCTTCTTGTTGTTCTTGTAATTGCTCTAATGAAAATTCATTGCCACATTCTGGACAAATAATCATTCCTGTTCCATCTTCATAGGTGTAAGTTGAGCCACAATTTGGACATGCTGGTAAATTCATTTTTTTAATCTCTCCATTCAAGTTTTTTCATATACTACTATATTTCAAAAGGGTACGCAAATTATTTTTTGTTTGATTTCACACCATAAAGAACAAAAAATATTAGCCACATGAGCAACCCAATTAAAATATTTCGTGTGCCTATTCCAAAGGCTAATCCAATAATTCCGCCTAAAATTAAGCCCATTTTTGAATTAAAGTTTTCATTTTTCATTTTTTATCCTCGCAAAAAAATCCTAGCTAATTAAAACTAGGATTTATTGTATTACAATATTTCATTTACTGCAAATTGCCAACGAATTGAGTATTTATCAATGAGTGAACCAAATTTTCCACCCCAAAATTGTTCGGCAAATGGCATTTCAACTTCCACTTTACCTGAGGCAACTGCTTTTTCCCATAGTGCATCTAGGTCTTTTTTGGCTACTTCATCGTCAGTTGTGACCGATAAAGCAATTGCTAAACCTTTTGGTGTACCTACTTTTTGAAAATCATCTGCGGTATAAAGCATTTCCCCAAAGATTTCAAATGAAGCGTGCATGGTTGTTGCGCTTAAGTCTACACCTTCTGGAATACCAAATTGTGCTGCTTGTTCAGGACTTACTGAGATACGGTTGGCTTTCACATCACCAAATACTTCGCTGTAATACTCCAAAGCTTCTTTTGCATTGTCAAAACCGATATAAGGAATTAATTTTTTAGCCATAACTTACTCACTCCTTGATTTAAGATGAGTGAATTATAGCACCTTTTAAACTTTTTGACTTGCAATTTAGCTTAGAATCAATCGCTTTTTTACAATCTTAAACTATTAATTGTGGCTCTTTTTTATCTGCTTGTTGTTTAGCGACTGACAAGGTGATTTTTCCTTTACTAGAGCCGATTGTTACCTTATCTCCATAATTGAAATGGCGAGAAAGTAATCCTTCTGACAGGCGGTCTTCTACTTCTTTTTGTAAAGCTCGACGGATTGGACGTGCGCCGTATTCTGGATCAAAACCAACTTTTGCAATGGTTTCAATAGCTGATGGCGTAATTCTCACGGTGATTCCTTGCTCCGAGATTCGTTTGATAATCCCACGTGCCATGATTTTTACGATTTCGTCTAATTCTGCTTTTCCTAAATTCGTAAATACCACGGTTTCATCAATACGGTTGATAAATTCTGGACGGAAGGCTTTTTTCAACTCTTCCATAATGCGACTTTCCATTTTCTTAAAGTCTTGGGAATAGTCTTTTGCTCCAAAGCCGACTGATTTTTCATCACGTAAAGCTGTGGCTCCTAAGTTACTAGTCATAATCAAAATGGTATTACGAAAATCTACTTTGCGCCCCTTAGCATCGGTTAAATGTCCGTCATCTAATACTTGTAATAAAATATTAAAGACATCTGGGTGCGCTTTTTCAACTTCATCAAACAAGATGACTGAATAAGGCTTTTGGCGAATTTTCTCGGTTAATTGCCCACCTTCATCATACCCAACATAGCCTGGAGGTGAACCGATAAATCTTGAGGTCGCATATTTTTCCATATACTCACTCATATCCACGCGAATTAACGCATCTTCTGAACCAAATACCGCTTCGGCTAAAGCTTTGGCTAATTCCGTTTTTCCAACACCAGTCGGTCCTAAGAACATAAATGAACCAATTGGACGTTTTGGATCTTTCAATCCTGAACGTGCCCGGCGAATGGCTCTTGAAATAGCTTCAACGGCGACATCTTGTCCAACTACACGCTGATGAAGAATTTTTTCTAAGTCTAACAGGCGTTCTGTTTCTTTTTTCTCTAATTGATTTAAAGGCACACCCGTCCATTGTGAAACAACTTCGGTTACATCTTCTTCGGTGACTTGTTTACGCTTAGTATCCATGGTTGCGTATTTTTCTTCTAATTTTTCTAATTTCTTTTCGGTTTTCATTTGTTGATCGCGCAATTTTGAAGCAACAGGAAAATCAGCTTCTTGAATCGCTTCATCTTTTTTAGCTTTGAGTTCCGCTGCTTTTTCACGTAATTTCATCAAATCTAATGGTACATTGGCTGTATCTAAACGAACTTTAGCTGCAGCTTCATCAATTAAGTCAATGGCTTTATCTGGTAATTGACGAGAATTAATATAACGAATCGATAAATTAACCGAAGCTTCGATAGACTCGTTGGTAATTTCTACCCCATGATGATCTTCATAGCGAGCACGTAATCCTTTTAAAATTTCAACTGCTTCTTCTGGTGAGGGTTCTTCAACGGCTACACGCGCAAATCGTCTTTCCAATGCTTGATCTTTTTCAATATATTTTTGAAATTCATCTAATGTGGTTGCGCCAATAGTTTGCAACTCACCACGGGCTAAGGCTGGTTTTAGAATATTCGATGCATCAATAGCACCTTCTGCTCCACCAGCACCAATTAAGGTATGCAACTCGTCAATAAACAAGATAACTGGCCCATCATTATAGATTTCTTCGACAATTTTCTTCAAGCGATCTTCAAATTCACCACGGTATTTTGTGCCCGCAACTAATGAACCCATATCTAGCATCATCAAACGCTTTTGCTGCATATCATCAGGCACATCTCCTGAAATGATTCTTTGTGCTAATCCTTCAGCAATTGCCGTTTTTCCAACACCCGGCTCACCAACTAAAACTGGATTGTTCTTGGTGCGTCTTGAAAGAATTTGAATTAAACGTTTGACTTCATTATGGCGACCAATAACTGGATCTAACTTAAATTCACGAGCCATTTGCGTTAAATCACGCGCTAATGAGTCTAATGTTGGGGTTTTACTTTTTGCATTTTGTTTAGGGCCGTTTGAATTTTGTGCTTGCATTCCAGGACTTTGCGGCATTCCTCCTGGATTAAACATATTTCCACCGCCACGTCCACGCTCATCAATACCAATTTTCTTTAATAACGCTGCACGCACTTTGCCAATGTTTAAGCCTAAATTACCTAAAATACGATTGGCTAAAATTTCTCTTTCACGTAAAAGTCCTAATAAAATATGCTCCGTTCCAATTTTTGAAGCACCAAAACGTTTGGACTCATCAGCTGCATAATTTAAAATCTGCTTGGTTCTTGGTGAATAAGGCAGGTAGCTGTTTGGTGGGTACATTTTAACCGTTCCGTAACCTGTGACCGTTTCAACCTCATCACGAATTTCATCCACATCGGCTTTAGCTTCACGAAGGACTTTTCCTCCAATACCATCTGGCTCGATGACTAATGCTAATAATAAATGCTCGCTACCAACTGAGCGATGTTTAAAGCGTTTTGCCTCATCTTGGGCAATATTTAAGACAACTTTTCCACGTTCTGTAAATAATTCATTCATATCCTTCACCTCATAGGTATCTAATCAAGACAATAAATCTTTTTCATACCCGCTTTTTTATTCGAATACCAAGTGGGTTAAAAATGATTGCATTAATTTTGCTCTTAATATATCCACTTGTTTTTTGTCTGCATCTTTTTCTAGTAAATTTTCTACCAAAACAGCTTTCATTAAATGTGCTTCTCGTTTGGTGATGGCTTCTTCTTGATAAAGATAACCTAAAAAACTTTTGGCATCTTCTTGGGATAACTCCTCACCGATTGAGCTTTTCATTGACTCAATCATCTGGTAGTTATCAGCAATTTTTATTTTCACAATCCGAATATACCCACCACCACCTCGTTTGCTTTCCACATTATAGCCTTTGGGTAAAGTGAAACGAGTATTAATGACATAATTAATTTGCGAGGGAACCACATTAAACAAGGTTGCCATATCCATGCGACGAATTTCAATTTCATTTGCTTGTTTGAGTAAGTCTAATAAATAACTTTCGATAATATCTGATGTATTTTGTGGCAATTTTCTCCCCCCAATCTGTTATTACTTCCATTATAGATTTTTTTGTTGGTCAAATAAAGTCAAACGCACCAATTTTGCTAAATTCCCTTTTCAATAGTGAAATGAATAGTAAAATGTTATACTGACAACGTAAAAGGAAGGTGGGGACAATGAAAAAAGAGAAAAGAAAAGAACATTTGGTGCATTATGCGAATGGTCCTAGCTTAGAAGAAATAAATTCAACGATTGATGTGCCAAAGGATGCAGGTTTTATTAAAACATTATTTGCTTTTTCAGGTCCTGGTGCCTTAATTGCGGTGGGTTACATGGATCCAGGTAATTGGATAACCTCAATTGAAGGTGGTTCGGCATTTAAATATAATTTACTTTCCATTGTCTTGCTTTCTAGCTTGATTGCCATGATGCTTCAATATATGGCCGCAAAACTAGGGATTGTGACACGAATGGACTTGGCACAAAATATGCGTGCACGAACGGGACGAAAAACCGGAATTGCCCTTTGGATAACAACGGAACTTGCGATTATGGCAACAGATATCGCCGAAATTATTGGTTCAGCCGTTGCTTTACAATTGATTTTTAACATTCCATTATTAATGGGGGTGTTGATTACCATTTTTGATGTGATGCTTTTGATGCTTTTAATGAAATTAGGGTTTCGCAAAATTGAAGCCTTTGTCGCCGCTTTGATTTTAGTAATTTTTGTTGTGTTTACTTATCAAGTTGTGTTGAGCCAACCAAACCTTCCTGAGCTATTTAAAGGCTACCTACCAACACCTAGTATTGCAACTAACCCCTCACAATTGACATTAGCTTTAGGAATTATTGGTGCAACGGTTATGCCACATAATTTATTTTTGCACTCAGCTTTAAGTCAAACTAGAAAAATTGATCATGACAACCCCAAAGAAATAAAAAAAGCCATTCGTTTTGTCGGTTGGGATTCGAACATTCAATTGACATTAGCTTTTGTCATTAATTCGTTATTGCTTGTTTTAGGTGCTTCATTATTTTATGGACATTCAGATAATTTAGGACGATTTGTGGACTTATTCCATGCTTTACAAAATGAACAAATTGTTGGTTCGATTGCCTCTCCCGTGCTTTCCATGTTATTTGCGGTTGCTTTATTGGCAAGTGGGCAAAATTCGACGATTACCGGCACAATGACTGGTGAAGTGGTAATGGAGGGATTTTTACATCTAAAACTTCCTTTATGGCTAAGACGGGTGATTACTCGCGGTTTGGCTGTATTACCGGTTATTATTTGTGTGATTATCTATGGAGGAAAAGAGTCAGCGGTTGAAGGTTTGCTATTGTATTCGCAAGTTTTCTTATCTATTGCTTTACCGATTTCGATGATTCCTCTGACTTTGTTTACTAGTGATAAAAAAGTGATGGGTGAATTTACGAATAAAAAATGGATGACGATTTTGGCTTGGGCGATTACGATTGTTTTAACGCTTTTGAATTTCCGATTGATTGTTGAAACGATTAACTCCATTTTCTAAATAATCGGGGTTCAATCGAGCAGGCTTGAGGTAAATTTTCAAAACTGAGAACCCCCGCAAGCGGAGAACCCTCAGTTTTGAAAAATTTACTCAACCCTAACCGCTCGTTTCACCACCTAAAAAAGAGGCGACTTTTACAGTCTGCCTCTTTATTTTTCATTGATTATTCACCAACGTATTCTTTAACTAAAGCGATAACCTCTTCGTTTGTTTCAGCTTCGTTTAATGCTTTATCAGCTAACTCAGCCATTTTCGTAGTAGTTAAACGTTTCATTAAGCTACGTGTTTCAAGAATTGATGTAGCTGACATTGAGAACTCATCTAAGCCCATACCCATAAGGATTGGCACTGCTGTTTGATCTCCAGCCATCTCTCCACACATACCAGCCCATTTACCTTCTTTGTGTGCTGCTTTGATAACATTATCAATTAAGCGTAAGATTGAAGGGTTGTATGGTTGATACAAGTAAGAAACTTGCTCATTCATACGGTCAGCTGCCATTGTGTATTGGATTAAGTCATTTGTTCCGATTGAGAAGAAGTCTACGTGTTTTGCAAATTTATCTGCAATCATCGCTGCTGCTGGAATTTCAATCATGATACCTACTTGAATATCATCAGAAACTGCTACACCTTCAGCAAGTAACTTCGCTTTTTCTTCATCCCAAATTGCTTTTGCTGCTTTAAATTCAGAAACAACGGCAACCATTGGGAACATTACGCGTAATTTACCATGTACTGATGCACGTAATAATGCACGTAGCTGTGTACGGAACATATCTTTTCCATCTTCTGAAATTGAGATACGTAATGCACGGTAACCTAAGAATGGGTTCATTTCGTGTGGAAGGTCAAAGTATGGTAACTCTTTATCTCCACCGATATCCATTGTACGTACAACTACTTGTTTATCAGGACCCATGCCTTCTAAAACAGCTTTGTATGCTTCGTATTGTTCATCTTCAGTTGGGAAATCTTGAGACTCCATGTATAAGAACTCTGTACGGTAAAGACCAATTCCTTCACCACCATTGTTTAATACACCTTCAACATCTTTTGGTGTTCCGATGTTTGCTGCTAGTTCAAAGTGAACACCATCAGCAGTTCTTGTTTCAGCATCTTTAAGTAACGCCCACTCCGCTTTTTGAGCAGCGAATTTTTCACCAATAGCAGTGATTTCGTCCATTTGCTCTTTAGTCGGATGAATGTAAGCAACACCTTCGATACCGTTTGCTGCAACCATATCGCCATCTTTTACTAACTCAGTTACGTTGTTTGTTCCAACGATTGCTGGGATTTCTAATGAACGAGCCATGATTGCTGAGTGGCTTGTACGACCACCAATATTTGTAATAAACGCTTTAACAAACTCACGGTTTAACTGAGCAGTGTCAGATGGCGTTAAGTCATGAGCGATTACGATAACTTCTTCGTTAATAGTTGAAGGATTTGGTAATTTAACACCTAATAAGTGCGCCATTACACGTTTTGTTACGTCTTTAATATCTGCAGCACGTTCGCGCATATAGGCATCGTCCATATTTTCAAAAATTGAAATGAAAAAGTCCGTTACTTCTTTTAACGCTTGTTCTGCATTTACTTTGTTTGATTCGATATTATCTTTAATCTGACCAATCATTTCTGGGTCAGCTAAAACCATCATGTGAGCATCAAATACTTGAGCTTCTTCTTCACCTAAGCTTACTGCTGCTTTGTCACGAATAACTTGAAGCTCGCCAGTTGATGTAGCGATTGCCGCATCAAGACGAGCTTTTTCGTTATCAGTATCTTCAACTGTAGTTTTCTCAAAAGAAAGATCTGGTTGAACTAGCAGATAAGCTTTGGCAATTGCAACACCGTTTGATGCGCCAATTCCTTTAAGCATTTCTGTCATAATTCTTAAGCCAATCCTTCCTTATCCATAGTTGCAATAATTGCTTCCATAGCTTCTGCTTCGTCAGCACCATCAATAGTGATAGTCACGTCAGCACCTTGGCCAACACCTAAAGACATAACACCCATGATAGATTTAAGGTTAACTGATTTACCTTTGTAATCTAAAGTGATATCTGAGTTAAATTTTGAAGCTGTTTGAACTAATAATGTAGCTGGACGTGCGTGGATTCCAGTTTCTGCTACAATGTGAAAGTCTTTTGAAGTTGCCATAATATTGTTGCTCCTTTTGTTTGAAAGATATTTTAGGGAGAAAACGATTGCTCAATTGTGAACACGCTTTCTTAACCCTTTCAATATTTGATTTTATCAGACATGAGGAATCTATTCAAGATATTTTTCTTGATACTTTATTTGAGTGGGGCGAATACCTCTTTTTTCTTAAAAAAATCATAAATTTAAGTTTGTTGTATTTTGGGTAAGTCGGTTATATAATTAAATTTATTAATAATGGATGGAGAAAATCATGACTGGTTTTAACGTAAGTATTTTAGCAAGTGGTTCTTCAGGGAACAGTTTATATATTGAAACGCCACAAAAGAAATTTTTAGTGGATGCTGGCTTTTCAGGAAAAAAAATTGAAAGTTTGTTAGGCGAAATCAACCGAGAAGGTAAAGATATTGATGCACTTTTTGTCACTCATGAACATTCTGATCATATTCAAGGTGTTGGCGTTTTAGCACGTCGTTTTGGCATTGATGTTTATGCTAATGAAAAAACTTGGCAAGCGATGAGTCATGTCGTTGGAAATATTCCTACCGGGCAAAAGCATGTGTTTGATATGGGAACGATTATGACTATTGGGGATATAGATATTGAAAGTTTTGGCGTTTCTCATGATGCGGCAGCTCCTCAGTTTTATGTTTTTCATAAAGACAATAAAAAATTTGTGATGCTAACGGATACGGGTTATGTGTCTGATCGTATGCGTGGAGTGATTCGTGATGCGGATGTTTATTTAATGGAAAGTAATCACGACTTAGAAATGCTTAGAATGGGTGGGTATCCTTGGAGTTTAAAACAGCGTATTTTAGGCGATCAAGGACATTTATCAAATGAAGATGGGGCATTAGTTGCAGCTGATGTGCTTGGCGATAAAACCAAAAAGATTTTTCTTGGACATTTATCTCGTGAAAATAATATTAAAGAATTAGCCCACATGACAATGGAAACAACCTTAATGCAAAAAGATTTAGGTGTAAATGAACAATTTCATGTTTATGATACTTCTCATGAACATGCTTTGGACTTGTTTGCTGTATAAATAAAAACCAACAGGTTGAACGTTCAAATTCAACCTGTTGGTTTGTGTTATTCAACTTGTTGGTTTAGGTAATTCAACAAGTTGGTTTGATTAATTCAACTTGTTAGTTTCATTTAACCAATATAGCTAATAGTTAAAATCCATTATTTTCAGCTAATTCCTTATACCAATAACCGCTTTTTTTAATCACACGCTTACAGTCATTTTCAATATCTACACGATAAAAACCATAGCGATTGCGATACCCATTTAACCAACTCCAACAATCAGAAAACGTCCATGTATGATAGCCAAAACAATTTGACCCTTCTTTAATTCCTTTATGGAGTTGCTCTAAATGCTCTTTCATAAAATCAATGCGATAATCATCTTGAATAATCCCATTTTCATCCATAAAACGCTCTTCCTCAGCTACTCCCATGCCATTTTCGGAGACGTACCAAGGGATATTATGGTATTTTTCTTTCATTAACATCGCCACATCATATAAGGCTTCAGGATAAATTTCCCACCCACGATATTCATTCATGCGACGTTTTGGCCAGATGTAAGAATTAAATAAATCAACTGGACTTTTCGCTGGTTTCATCGGATTTTCAGGTGCCTTCACACGAAATGGTTGATAATAATTCATACCCACAAAATCAACTGGATTGTTTTTAATTAACTCTTTATCTTTTGCTTCAACAAACGGAAGTAATTGATTTTCAGCTAAAATTTCTTTTAATTTTTCAGGAACAGCACCTAAAACAGCTGGATCAAGGAATGAGAAAATATTTAAATTATCAGCTATTTCTTTTGCCTTAAGGTCCTCTGGTGAATTTGAACGTGGATAAGCTGGTGAAACATTTAAAATAATTCCGATTTGCCCATCTTTAATTGCTAGTTTGCGAAATTCTTCTACTGCACGAACGTGTGCCATTAGTGTGTGATAAGCTACTTGTACTGCTAATTTGAAATCATCTTTTGCCGGATAATGACAACCATGTAGATATCCACATTCCACATGAACCATTGGCTCGTTGAAAGTCGCCCATTTTTTAACTAAATCACCAAATTGTTCAAAAGCAGTTTTCGCATAAAATGCAAAATGTTCTACACTCTCACGTACTTCCCATCCTCCTTTTTCCATCAACCACCAAGGCATGTCAAAATGAAAAAGATTCATAATCGGTTCAATTCCCTCATCTAACATCGCTTGGAAATACGCACGATAAAAAACAACCGCTTCTTGATTTAATGTTTTGCCATCTGGTAATAAACGTGTCCAAGAAATAGACGTTCTATACGAGTTCATGCCGATTTCTTTCATACGTTTGACTTCATCTTGATATTGATGATACACGTCACTGGTAATACTTGGCCCTTGATTGGCATTAAACAATTCTGGATTCAACTCAAACCACTTATCCCAAGTATTCGCCGTTTTGCCATAACTTAACGCTGCTCCTTCTGATTGTGGTGCGGATGTTGCAGCTCCCCATAAGAAATTTTCAGGAAATTTTTTCATAATAGCACACTCCATTTTATTTTTTGAAAGCACTTTTAAAAGTATTCTAACACACTACTGGTCTAGACAAAAATTTTTGTATTGTTTTTACGGTTCATTAAAGGTTCATTTAAGCTTTTTTGGTATAATATGAACATGAATAATTGAAAGGGGAAGAAATATGCAAAAAACAAAAGGATTTCTCACTGGATTAGTCGGTGGAGTTGTTGGTGCAAGTTTAGTTTTAGGCGGAAATTATGTCTATAATGAGTTTACGCAACCACCAACTACCACACAAAATCAAACGTCACATACGACAAGCAACAACAAAACAGCAACGACAAATGTCAATGTTGATATCAGCACAGGCATTACAGCTGCAGTTGAAAAGGCAAAACCTGCTGTTGTTTCGGTTATTAATTTGCAAAAACCAAGCAACACTCAAAGTGATATTTGGGGCAATTTATTTGGTAACGGTAATGGCAATGGTAATGGTAACAACAATAATAATGAAAATACCAATAATTCTTCATTACAACCTGCCAGTGAAGGTTCAGGCGTGATTTATAAAAAAGAAGGTGGAAAAGCCTATATTGTAACAAATAATCACGTAGTTGCTGGTTCTGATAGTTTAGAAATTCAATTGTCTGATGGCACAAGTGTAAAAGGGGAATTAGTTGGAACTGATGCTTATACTGATTTAGCTGTCATTACAATTGCCGACAAAGGAATTGAAACAGTCGCTGAATTTGCTGACTCAAGTAAATTAAATGTCGGTGAACCAGCTATTGCAATCGGCTCACCACTTGGAACAGATTTTGCCAATACAGTGACTAGTGGCATTGTCTCAGCACTTGCTCGTAGCGTAACCAACCGTAATGATCAAAATGAATTAGTCAACATTAACGCCATTCAAACAGACGCTGCCATTAACCCTGGAAATTCAGGTGGACCATTAGTTAATATCAAAGGACAAGTAATCGGTATCAACTCAAGTAAAATTGCCGCATCAAGCTCAGGTACAGGCGTTGAAGGGATGGGGTTTGCAATTCCATCAAATGATGTTACTCAAATCATCGCCAAATTAGAAAAAGATGGAAAAGTTGCTCGTCCAGGTATTGGGATTACTTCTGTTTCCTTGAGTGATTTGAATGCAACACAAATGGATTCATTAAAGCTACCTAAAGAAGTAACTCAAGGCGTTTTAGTCGTTTCAACTACAAAAGATTGGCCGGCTGCAACTGCTGGATTAAAAGAAATGGATGTCATCACCAAACTTGGTGGAAAAGACGTAAGTGATTCTACAGCTTTACAATCTATTTTATTTAGTCATAGCGTTGGTGATACAATTGAAGTAGAATTTTATCGTGATGGGAAAAAGCATAACGAACAAATGAAGTTAGATCGTGATTTTTCACAATTATCACAAAAACAACAGGATAATCAGTCTAACAGTGGAGATTAATCCTAAAACAATAGGCTAGGACACACGGAATCTGCTTGTGTGCCTAGCCTATTCTTTTAGAATTAAAACGGTAAATCATCCTCCACAATATCCATTGGAATCTCTCCACCAGTTTCTTTTAAAACAGCTGATAGTCCTTGTTTTTCCATCCGTTCTTGAATCACTGTTTTAGGTTCAATAAATTGGAAACTCTTGCAATTTAAAATGGTGTAATATCTGACTTGCCCATCTTTTTCATATTTATTTTTATGAATTTCACCCATCACACCCATTAAGGCACCTTTACAGGTATATTGAACAAAAATTTCGGCTTGTTTGCCCCAAAGGATGCAGTCAATAAAATCAACTGGAACTTCTCCTTTTTCATTTTTGTAACTACGATTAACTGCTAGTGTGAAACTTGTTTTTTGTTTCCCCTTAGCGGTTAATGTGATTTCGGCATTTTTGGTTAAGCGTCCGACAATAATTGATTGATTTAACATATTTTCACCTCTTTCATTTGATGAATAAATCATAACAATCTATCAATTCACTTATCTGTATAATTTAGAAAGCTCACATTAAAATTTCCTAGTTTTTCCATGACAAAAATAACCTCATAAGAACAACAATCAGGCGTTCTTACAAGGTTTAATAGACATTAAAATATTAAATCACCTTTTCGTAGACTACTTACCCCAATGTTTCTTGGGATTGAACTTCTCGCCTACTTGTGCTTGTCCTTTTTCTAACACTAAAATGCCACGTACTTGTGGCGCATTTGGCAATTGCAACTCACGAGGGGACGTCATCATACCAAAACTTTCGACACCACGCAATTGTCCTGGCCAAATCATACTTCCATCAGGCATCATCGCACCAGGTTTTGCTACGACCACTAATTGCCCTTGTTCAATATTTGGCGCACCAGCAACGATTTGTAACACTTTGCCATTATCAATTTCGACTTGCGCAATATTTAAATGATCAGAATCTGGATGTGGGCTCAATTCCTTCACAAAGCCAATGACAAATTTTGGTTCATCATCATAAATTAAAACATCTTCAAAACCAGCGGATTTCACTGAATCAGCAATTATCTGAAACTGTTCTTTCGATAGTTCGATTTGTCCATTTCCTTTTAAATCCGGTAATAAAGTTGAAGCCTCAAAAATATTCCATCCGACAACAACATTCGTTTCCTCGATGGCAATTCTTGCGATATTTCCTTTTCTTTCGGCAATCACTTTTTGACCTTTATCATCATTGACAATTATCATTAAAACATCACCAACATGGTCTTTATTGTAACTAAAAATCATCTTTTAAACTTCCTTATCTAATCTTCTTTTTGTGGGGTAACAATTAAAACATCACACTTAGCATGACGAATCACATGCTCTGAAACCGACCCAACCATGATACGTTCGACATTTGATAACCCAGTTTGCCCAACCATGATTAAGTCTGCATCATATTTTTCAGGTAAAAGTTCTGCTAAAAGTCGCTTAGGTGAGCCAAAAACTACTTCCGTTACCACATCATCAAAATCAATACTTTTGGCATAGTCTTTTATTTCTTCCAAGATTCTTTCAAACTCTTTGGCTTCAATATCTAAAATGTCTGAATTAGCATTGGTATAGCCTAAAATATCATTCATATAATGCTGAATGACCGCCACTGCCACAACTTTTCCATTATTTCTGCGAGCAACCTCAATCGCACATTCAAATGCGTGATTTGCCTGAGGAGAGCCATCAATTCCTACTAAAATTGTTTGATAGGTTTGTTCCATGTTTTCATTCATAAAAAGACACCTACTTCAAATTATTTTTGCATTGCTTGATTTAAAAAATTCGTTACTTGTTCTTTGATTTTGCGGTCTTTGTTGACATAACGATCCACTTCTTTGCCATCTTTATAAACAACAAACGATGGAATCCCCATAATCATCCAATCCATTGCTAAGTCCATAAATTTGTCACGGTCTACTTCGACAAATTGAAACTGTGAAAATTCTTCAACGATTTCTGGCATAAATGGTTTAATAAAATTACAGTCCACACACCAACCAGCTGTAAAAAAGAAGACCGTGTTGCCTGACTTGGTGTATTCAGTAATTTCTTCTATTGTATTTGGGATAATCATTCTTCTTCCTCCATTTCTTTAATCGTAATGAGTGTACCTGTTTTTGCGTCGGCTGTAAACTCGTAAGTTTTGATGAAACCATCTTCATTACGAACAATTCCACCGATGAAAACAGGAATTTCTTCATCCATTTGTAAAAGATCGATATGTTCTTCTTCAATCCAGCTCACTTCGATTTTGCCACCTTTATCAAAGTGCTTTCTGACTTTTTTCAAGATTTTTTTGGAATTTAATGTTTTTTTCTTGTTGATTAACGTCATCGCACCAATCGCTAAGGCCGCACCGACGATTAATCCTGATTCAAAAAGAGCTAATTTTTGTATTGTTGATTTTTGCATAATACGATTTCTCCTTAATATTTTATATTAATTGTGCAATTTTACAATCACTGTACAAAAGTGAAAACTATATTCAACCATTATTCTATACCTTTATTCTATCATATAAGTGAAATCTGCTTAGGACAAATGGCTTGATTTTCTGTATAATATTAAATATCTTAGTAGAAAAGGGGTAAAAAAATGAGCGAAACATTATTTAATAAAATTAAGACGATCACTGAGCTTCAGGGGACTTCTGGTTATGAAGAAGAAATTCGTAGCTATATGCGCAGGGAATTAACACCCTTAGTTGACCGCGTGGAAACTGATGGTTTAGGTGGTATCTTTGGCATTCGAGAAAATACTGATACAGATGCACCTAGAATCATGGTTGCCGGGCACATGGATGAAATCGGCTTTATGGTTGCTCGTATCAATGAAAATGGTTTGATGAATGTTGTGCCTTTGGGTGGTTGGAATACGTATGT